>NZ_JBFAQM010000030.1:0-123292 GCF_040677315.1 Actinoplanes sp. NPDC049316
CGGTCTCATTCCGAACCCGGAAGCTAAGCCCTCCAGCGCCGATGGTACTGCACTCGGGAGGGTGTGGGAGAGTAGGACGCCGCCGGACTCAACGTACAGTCGAGGGCCTTCCCCTACGGGGGTTGGCCCTCGACTGCTTTTGTGCGTCCGGCGCCTAGTAGCGTTGGACGGACGCTCGACCGGTGTGCCTCGTGCACGCCCGGGCGGTACAGCCGCGGCGCCGGGTGCGCCGCGGAGCTTGATCAGACGTTTACCCGAAGTGCCCCCCGTGGCTGAAGTGCTCCGGCGGCCATCGACCATAGTGCGACGGCAGCGCCGAACGTGGAAGGAAATGACCCGTGAACCCAGGACCGCAGGACGGCGGCAACCGCGACGACGAGGGCCGGCCAGGCCAGGGTCGGGACGGCGGATCCGGCGCGTACCCCCGCGGTGACCGGGGAGACCGGGGCGGCCCGCGCCGCGACGGTGGATCCCGCGGCGGTTACCAGAGTGACCGCGACGGTGGCCGGGGCGGCGACCGCGGCGGATACAGCGGTGGAAACCGCGAGGGCGGCCGCGGCGGATACAGCGGTGGAAACCGCGAGGGCGGCCGCGGTGGGTACGCCGGCGGTGGTCGTGACGGCGGCCGCGGTGGATACAGCGGCGGCGGCAACCCTGACGGTGGCCGCGGCGGTTACAGCGGCGGCGGCGACCGTGACCGTGACGGCGGGCGCGGCGGATACAGCGGCGGCGACCGTGGCGGGTTCCGTGGTGGCGACCGGGACCGGGGCGGGTACGCCGGCGGCGACCGTGGCGGCTTCCGCGGTGGCGACCGGGACCGGGGCGGCAGCTCGGGCGGGGAGCGCGGCGGGTTCCGTGGCGCGGACCGCGGCGGTGACCGGGGCGGCTTCCGCAGCGGTGGCGGCGAGCGCGGCAGCTACGGTGACCGGGGCGGCTTCCGCGGCAACAGCGTGGAGCGCGGCAGCGGCGACCGCGGTGGCTCCCGGACCGGCGGCGACCGCGGTGGATACAGCGGCGGGGATCGCGGCGGGTTCCGCAGCGGCGGCGGCGGTGACCGTGGCGGCTACTCCGGCGGCGACCGCGGGGGCTTCCGCGGTGGCGACCGCGACCGCGGTGGGTTCCGTGGCGGTGACCGGGACCGGGGCGGATACAGCGGCGGTGACCGGGGCGGGTTCCGTAGCGGCGGCAGCGGTGAGCGCAGCAGCTACGGGGACCGAGGCGGCTTCCGCGGAGGTGACCGGGACCGCGGCGGCTTCCGTGGCGACAACCGCGACCGGGAGCGCGGTGGCTTCCAGGGTGACCGGGGTCCACGTGAGGGTGGCTTCCGCGGCTCGCGCGACGGTGCGCCGCAGGGCGACAGGGCTCCGCGTGAAGGCGGCTTCCAGGGCGATCGCGGCCCCCGCCAGGGCGGCTTCCAGGGCGACCGTGGGCAGCGTGACGGTGGCTTCCGGGACCGCGGCGGATATCAGGGCGACCGGGACCGGGGCGGATTCCAGGGTGACCGCGACCGCGGCGGGTACCAGGGCAACCGGGACCGGGGCGGCTCCCAGGGTGACCGCGACCGTGGTGGATTCCGGGGTGACCGGGACCGCGGCGGCTTCCAGAGCGACCGGGGCAACTTCCGGGACCGCGGCGACGCGCCCCGGGGCGAGGGTGGTGCTCGGGGCGGCTTCCAGGGTGGGTCCGGTGGTTTCCGGGGTGACCGGGGACAGGCCGGCGGCCGTCCGCAGGGGGACCGGGGCGGTTTCCGTGATGACCGCGGCGGGTTCCGGGGTGGTGACCGTCCCGGCAACCGCAGCGGTGGCGGCGGTGGATTCCGGACCGAGCGGGACCGGCCGTACGGGGACCGTCCGCAGGGCGACCGCGGGCCGCGCGAGGGTGGCTTCCGGGGCGACCGGGACCGGGGCGGCTTCCAGGGTGACCGCGACCGTGGTGGATTCCGGGGAGACCGGGACCGCGGCGGCTTCCAGAGCGACCGGGGTGACCGGGACCGCGGCGGGTACCAGGGTGACCGGGACCGGGGCGGGTTCCGGGGCGAGCAGGGCCGGGACGGTGAGCGGGGTGCGCGCGACGAGCAGCAGTCCGTGTTCCAGGCCCCCGACATTCCCGAGGACATCGTCGCGGGTGACCTCGACAAGGAGGTTCGCGCCGAGCTGCTGAGCCTGTCGCGGGACACCGCCGACCGGGTGGCGCGGCATCTGGTGGCCGCCGGGACGATCATTGACGAGGATTCCGAGCTGGCGCTGCAGCACGCGATCGCGGCGCGGCGGATGGCGTCGCGGATCTCCGTGGTGCGCGAGGCTGTCGGGCTTGCCGCGTACGCCGCGGGGGACTGGACGACCGCCATCGCCGAGCTGCGGACGTACCACCGGATGACCGGGCGGCAGACGCACCTGGCCGAGCTGGCCGACTGTGAGCGCGCCCTGGGCCGCCCGGAACGGGCGATCGATCTGTTCCGTGGCGCCGACCGCGACGCGATGGACAAGGCGGGCGCGATCGAGCTGCTGATCGTGGCGGCGGGGGCTCGGGGGGACCTGGGCCAGCACGACGCCGCCGTGGCGATGCTGCAGGTCAAGGAGCTCACGACCGACGAGGGCGCGGACTGGGCGGCGCGGCTGCGGTACGCGTACGCCGATGCGTTGCTCGCCGCCGGCCGGCGCGACGAGGCGCGGGAGTGGTTCTCGCGGGCCGCGGCCGCCGACGAGGACGACGTGACCGATGCGGCCGAGCGGCTGCTCGAGCTCGACGGCGTCACCATCGAGGGCGACGACGAGGACGAGGACGACGAGGCGGCCGACGGCGAGCGCGGGCCGGCGGTCGACGGCGCCGCCGGGGCCGACGAGGACGGCGCCGACCTGGACGACGACGAGGACGGGGACGACTCCGAGGAGGACGAGGACGCGGCCTACCACGGTGCGGCGTTCCTCGACGACGAGGAGGACGACGAGGAGGAGCCGGTCGACGGGGAGGACCTCGACGTCGACGCGGGCATCGACTCGCCGGAGGACGAGGACGACGACGCCCAGGACGACGACCTCGTCGGCGACGAGACCGACATCGCCGACGACCCGGCCGCCGGTGACGACGACGAGGACGAGAGCCCGAAGGCCGGCAGCGACGAGTTCGTCGGCGGGCAGGCGGACACCGACGAGCCGCGGGCGGCGGACGGCAAGGCGTGAGCGGTCGGCTGGTCGACGCGTACGACCTGGTCATCTTCGACCTGGACGGCGTCATCTACCTGATCGACAAGCCGATCGCCGGCGCGTCCGAGGCCGTCGAGCGGTTGCGGGCCGGCGGCACCGCGGTCGCGTACGTCACGAACAACGCCTCGCGGCGTGCCGCGGACGTCGCCGGGCTGCTCAACGGCATGGGTGTGCCGGCGGCGGCCGGCGAGGTGCTGACCTCGGCCGGAGCCTCCGCGGCGATGCTGGCCGAGCGGCTCCCCGCGGGTGCCCCGGTCCTGGTGGTCGGTGCGGAGGCGCTGCGGGCGGAGGTCCGCGATGCGGGCCTCACCGTGGTGGAGCGGGCCGAGGACTCCCCGGCGGCGGTCGTGCAGGGGTACGGGCCGGACGTCGGCTGGACGATCCTCGCCGAGGCGTCGCTGGCCGTCCGCGCGGGCGCGCTGTGGGTGGCGACGAACACCGACCGGACGCTGCCCAGCCCGCGCGGGCCGCTGCCCGGGAACGGGTCGCTGGTGTCGGTGCTGCGTACGGCGCTGGACCGGGAGCCGGACGTCGTGGTGGGCAAGCCCGCGCCGACGCTGTTCGAGACCGCCGCGTCGCTGACGAAGGCGCGGCGGCCCTTGACGGTCGGCGACCGGCTCGACACCGACATCGAGGGCGCGGTCGGCGCGGGCATGGCCAGCCTGCTTGTGCTGACCGGGGTGAGCGGGCCGGCCGAGGTGCTGGCCGCGCCGCCGTCGCGGCGTCCCACCTATGTCGCCGCGGACCTGGCCGGGTTGTTCGGTACGGCGGAGGCCGCGCGGATCCCGGCCGCGGCCGGTGAGGCCGGCGGGTGGCGGCTCGCGGACGGGCGGCTGGAGGGCGACGGCTCGGCCGTGGACGCGTTGCGGCTGCTGGCCGCGTACGTGTGGGACGGCGGTAAGCCGCAGGCCGGCTCGGACGCCGCCGCGAAGCTGCTCGACGACTGGCTCGCATAGCCGGCCCATCGGCCGGGCTCTCGTGAGAGGGCCCGGCCGATGCGCTGTCAGAGCAGCTTGCGGAGCTTGAGCAGGTCGAACGGGTTGGCCTTGACGGCGACCTGCCGCGCGGCGATCGCCCGGGTGACGTCCATCCGGCCCGTGACGAGGGCGATGAGATCGTCACTGTTCGCGGTCAGGGCGATCTTCGCCCGTGGGTCGTCACCGTCCGCGATGTCGATCAGGCGGCCGCCGGCGAGCCGGCCGTGGAAGGCCGTCGACAGGTCCGGCACCCGGCAGGCGAGGGTCCGGTCCAGGTCGAGCTTGCCGCGGGTCTCGGCGTGCGCGTCCAGTCGTGCCGCCAGGTCGTGCAACGCTTGCCGGCACTCGTCCACGCTCGCCATTCAGCCCGCTCCCTCCGCGACACCCGATGCCGTACGCACGGTACCCGAGGAGTGGGCCGGGTATGCCTTGTAGCGTGGCACCAGCACGATCCGATGAGGCGCGGGCGTGAGGGGAGAGGGACATGCAGGACGCATGGCGGGCGTATCTGGAGATGGCGCTCGGGCTGACCGAGGCACCACGCAAGCGGGCGCAGAAGGTGGCGTCCGAGTTGCTGACGAAGGGCGGCGCGACCGCCGGGCAGTTGCAGGGACTCGTCGAGGACCTCATGTCCACGGGAGTGGCCAACCGTGAGGCGCTGACGAACATCGTCCGGTACGAGGTGGATCGTGCGCTCGGCATGGTCGGCCTGGCCACCGCCGACGAAGTGTCGGAGCTGACCGCCCGCGTACGCGATCTGGAGAAGCAGCTGCGCGCGGCGCAGGCCCGGGCCGACGCGGCCGAGGGCGGCGCGGCGGACCTGACCATCGCCGAGCCGGGCCCCGCGGCGGTCGTGCCGCCGGCGAAGAAGGCCGTGGTGAAGAAGGCCGTGGCGAAGAAGGCGGTCAAGACGGCGACGCCGAACGCCATGCCCGCGGCCGCCACGACGACCGCTGCGCCGCGCAAGGCGGCGAAGAAGACGGCTGCCAAGGCGACGCCGGCGACGACGGGTCCCGCGGCCGAGGCGCCCGGGAAGGCGGTGCCCGCCAAGGCCACGAAGGTCGCGAAGGCGGCGAAGAAGGCCGCGGCCGAGCCGGCCGGGACCGCTGCGGCGCCGACCGCGCCGGTGAAGGCCGCCGCGGCGGAGACGGTGCTGCCCCCGGTGTCCGGGACCGGCGCGCCGGCGAAGAAGGCTCCCGCCAAGGCCGCCGCGAAGAAGACCGCGGCCAAGAAGACCACCCCTGCGAAGAACGCGCCCGCCAGGAAGGCGGCGGGCACGCAATCCTCGACGCCGGAGGCCTCGTGACGTACCCGAATCAGCAGCCGTCCGCACCGCGCCCGGGCCCGCCGGCCGGCGGGTTCCGTCCGGCGCCGCCGCCCGGCGGCTTCCGGCCCGGGCCGCCGCCCGGGGGAGGGTTCCGTCCGGCGCCGCCGCCGGGGCAGCAGCCCGCGCAGCCGCGGATCGAGGTCAGCCCGGGCATGCTCGACGGGTCGGAGACGACGGGGCACCCCGCCGTCGACGCCGTGCTGCAGTCGCTGGCCAACGCCGCCACGCTCGCTCCCGGCGACCAGATCGCCGAGTACGAGGCCGCGCACCAGGTGCTGCAGGAGACGCTGGCGAGCATCGACCGCTGATGACCCGTACCCGCGAAGGGGTGTCCTGATGGCCCGCCGTGCGCGGTTGGACGCCGAGCTCGTGCGCCGCAAGCTGGCCCGGTCCCGGGAGCAGGCCGCCGCCCTGGTGGCGGCCGGCCGGGTGCAGGTGCGCGGCACCGTGGCGACCAAGGTCGCCACCATGATCGACCCGGCGGATCCGGTCGTGGTGACCGGCGACGACCCCGCCGACGAGTACGTCTCGCGCGGCAGTCACAAGCTCGCGGGCGCCCTGAAGGCGTTCGCGGAGCTCACCGTGCGCGGGCGTCGCTGCCTGGATGCGGGCGCGTCCACCGGCGGTTTCACCGACGTGCTGCTGCGTGGCGGCGCCGCCCACGTGTACGCGGTCGACGTCGGCTACGGGCAGCTCGCGTGGCCGTTGCGCACCGACGAACGCGTGACGGTCATGGAACGGACCAACGTGCGTACGCTCACGCCGGACATGCTCGGCGGGCCGGTGCAGCTGACCGTCGCCGACCTGTCGTTCATCTCGCTGCGTCTGGTGCTGCCCGCGCTGGCCGCCTGCACCGCACCGGACGGCGATCTGGCGCTGATGGTGAAACCGCAGTTCGAGGTCGGCAAGGAACGGGTGGGTTCCGGCGGGGTGGTGCGTGACCCGCTGCTGCGCGCCGAGGCGGTGGTGGACGTGGCCACCGCGGCGGCGGAGCAGGGGCTGGGCGTGGCCGGCGTCGCCGCGAGCCCGCTGCCCGGGCCCAGCGGCAACGTCGAGTTCTTCGTGTGGTTCCGCCGGGGCGCGCCGCCGGTGGATCCGGAGCGGGTGCGGGAGGTGGTCGCCGCCGGGCCCTCCGGCGCGGTAGCCTCCGCCGGGTCGGTACCGACGCCGGATTCGCCCCCCTTGGAGGACGTGTGACCCGCTCCGCGCTGTCAGCCGCGCCGGCCCGGCAGGTCGTCGCATGAGCCGCTCCGCGCTCATGGTGACGCACACCGGCCGGCGGCAGAGCACCCAGCACGCGAAGGCCGTCGCGAGCGACCTGGTCGCGGCCGGTTTCGAGGTGCGGGTGCTCGCCGAGGAGGTGGCCGACCTCGAGCTGCCGCCCGGCGTGACGCCGGTGGACGACCCGAACGCCGCGGAGGGCGTGGAGATCGTGTTCGCGCTCGGCGGCGACGGCACGTTCCTGCGGGCTGCCGAGCTGGCACGCCCGGCGAAGGTGCCGCTGCTCGGCATCAACCTCGGCAAGGTGGGGTTCCTCGCCGAGGCCGAGCTGCAGAACATCGACGAGACCGTGCGCGACATCGTCGCCGGTGACTACACCGTGGACGAACGCCTCACGCTCGACGTGCGCGCCGAGTACGACGGCCGGCTGATCGCCGAGTCCTGGGCGCTCAACGAGGTCAGCGTCGAGAAGGGGCAGCGGGCGCAGATGCTCGAGCTGCTCGTCGACGTCGACGGGCGGCCGCTGTCGCGCTACGGGTGCGACGGTGTCGTGTGTGCCACACCGACGGGCTCCACGGCGTACGCGTTCTCCGCCGGTGGGCCCGTGGTGTGGCCGGAGGTGGAGGCGCTGCTGCTGGTGCCGATCAGCGCGCACGCGTTGTTCAGCCGGCCGATCGTCACCGCGCCGACGTCCACGTTCGTGCTGACCGTGGACCCGTACACGTCGTTCGCGGTGCTGTGCTGCGACGGGCGGCGCACGTGGGACCTGCCGCCGGGGGCCCAGGTCACCGTCGAGCGGGGACAGCTGCCGGTGCGTCTCGTACGCCTCAAGCCGCGCCCGTTCACCGACACGCTCGTGGCGAAGTTCCACCTGCCGGTGGAGGGCTGGCGCGGTAATCGACGCTGATGAGCGGCCCGCGGTGGCAGATTGTCGGTGGCCACCGATACTGTTCGCCTGTGCTGGAGGAACTGCGGATCACCGGGCTGGGCGTCATCGACGACACGACGCTGCGGCTGACGACGGGCATGAACGCCATCACCGGTGAGACCGGCGCGGGCAAGACGATGGTGGTGACCGGGCTGGGGCTGCTGTTCGGCGGCCGGGCCGACGCCGGGCGGGTCCGGGCCGACCCCGGCCGGGCGGTGGTCGAGGGGCGGCTGCGGCTCGGCGGCGCGCTCGGCGACTCGGTGCAGACGCGCATCGCCGACGCCGGCGGCGAGGTCGACGACGACGGGTCCGTGCTGCTGAGCCGCACGGTGACGATCGAGGGCCGCTCGCGCGCCCACGTCGGCGGGCGCAGCATGCCGGTGGCGATGCTCAGCGAGGTCGGCGAGCAGGCGGTGGCCGTGCACGGTCAGTCCGACCAGCTGCGCCTGCTGCGCCCGGCCGAGCAGCGTGCCGCCCTGGACCGTTACGCCGGTCCGGAGCACGAGAAGCTGCTGGAGACGTATCGGCAGGCGTACACGCAGTGGCGCGCGGTGGTGGACGACCTGGCGGACCGTCGGCGCAACGCCCGGGAGCGCAGCCAGGAGGCCGACCTGCTGAAGCTGGGCCTCGACGAGATCAGCCGGGTGGACCCGCAGCCGGGCGAGGACGAGGAGCTGCGCACCGAGCTGCAGCGGCTGGAGCACGCCGAGGGGTTGCGCACGGCGGCCGCGCTGGCCGCTCAGGCCCTGGCCGGCGGTGTGGAGGCGACCGAGGACACCCCGGACGCGACGACGCTGCTGGGCACCGCGCGGCGCACCCTCGAGGCGCAGGCCGGCGTCGACCCGGCCCTGGGCGAGCTGGCCGCGCGGGTGGAGGAGGCGGCCACGCTGGTCGGCGACGTGTCGTCGGAGCTGTCGGCCTACCTCGACCAGCTCGACGCCGACCCGGCCCGGCTGGAGGCCATCTACGAGCGGCGGGCGGCGCTGCGGGCGCTCACCCGCAAGTACGCGGACGACGTCGAGGGCGTCATCGCCTGGGCCGACCACGCCCGCACCCGGCTGGCGGCGCTGGACACCTCCGACGAGCTGCTCGAGGAGCTGGACAAGGAGCGCCAGCGGCTGGCCGCGCAGGTCGCCGAGCTGGCCGGGCGGCTGACGGCGGCCCGCACCGAGGCCGCCGGGCGCTTCGCCGAGCAGGTCAGCGTCGAGCTGGCCGGGCTCGCCATGCCGCACGCGCGGGTGGAGATCGCGGTGCTGCCGCGTTCGGCGGGGCGTGACGAGCCGGCGATCGACGGCCTGGCGGCGGGCCCGGACGGCGCCGACGAGATCGAGCTGCGGCTGATCGCCCACCCGGGCGCTCCCGCGCTGCCGCTGCAGAAGGGAGCGTCGGGCGGTGAGCTGTCGCGGGTGATGCTGGCGATAGAGGTGGTCTTCGCCGGCGCCGGTGGCCCGCCGACGCTGGTCTTCGACGAGGTCGACGCGGGCGTGGGCGGCCAGGCGGCGGTGGAGATCGGGCGGCGGCTGGCGCGGCTGGCCCGGACCCACCAGGTGCTGGTGGTCACGCACCTGCCGCAGGTGGCGGCGTTCGCCGACCGGCATCTCGTGGTCGCCAAGGACACCGGTGGCGCGATCACCACCAGCGGGGTGAAGATCGTGGAGGAGACCGACCGGGCCCGGGAGCTCGCCCGGATGCTGGCCGGTCTGCCGGACTCGGACCTGGGTATCGCGCACGCCGAGGAGCTGCTGGCGGTGGCCGATCGGGAGAAGCGGGCCTGACGGCCGGCCGGCGGTGGCTGGGGCGATCGTTTTGCCCCTTTTGGGGGTGACCTTGTGCATGTCGCGTGCGAGGCTCTCGATCGGCCGTGTCAGGATGGCCGGGATGCGACTTCCCACCTTGCGCCGGACCCGGAGCGTCGAACCCGGGGCTGTTTCCGGCACCGCTCGTCTCGACCGCCGGACCAAGCGCCTGGTCGGGCGGCTGCGCCCCGGTGACATCGCGGTCATCGACCACGTGGACATCGACCGGGTCGCCGCCGACTCGCTGGTCGCCGTCGGCGTCGCGGCCGTGCTCAACGCCAAGCCGTCGATCTCCGGGCGCTACCCGAACCTGGGTCCCGAGGTGCTCGTGCAGGCCGGCATCGTGCTCATCGACGATCTGGGCGAGGACGTCTTCGACCGGCTCAGCGAGGGTGACCTGATCAGCCTCGACAACGACACCGTGCTGCTCGGCGGCGAGCCCGTGGCCACCGGCGTGCGGCAGGACGCGCAGAGCGTGGCCGCCGCGATGGCCGACGCGCGCGAAGGGCTCTCGGTCCAGCTCGAGGCGTTCGCCGCGAACACCATGGACTACCTCAAGCAGGAGCGGGACCTGCTGCTCGACGGCGTCGGCGTGCCGGACATCGACACCCGGATCGCCGGGCGGCACGTGCTGATCGTCGTGCGCGGCTACGACTACAAGGCCGACCTGGATGTGCTGCGGCCGTACATCCGGGAGTTCAAGCCGGTGCTGATCGGGGTGGACGGCGGCGCGGACGCGCTGGTGGAGTCCGGGTACACGCCCGACATGATCATCGGGGACATGGACTCGGTCACCGACGACGTGCTGCGCTGCGGGGCCGAGGTGGTCGTGCACGCGTACCCGGACGGACGCGCGCCGGGGCTGGACCGGGTGCACGGGCTGGGGGTGCAGGCGACCACGTTCCCGGCCGCCGCCACCAGCGAGGACCTGGCGATGCTGCTGGCCGACGAGAAGGGCGCCTCGCTCATCGTCGCCGTCGGCACCCACGCCAACCTGGTCGAGTTCCTGGACAAGGGGCGCGGCGGCATGGCGTCGACGTTCCTCACCCGGCTCAAGGTCGGCGGGAAGCTGGTCGACGCCAAGGGCGTGAGCCGGCTCTACAAGCAGAACATCTCCGGGTCGTCGCTGCTGCTGCTCGTGCTGTCCGCGGTCGCGGCGATGGCCTCCGCGGTGGCCGTGTCGACCGTGGGCCAGGCCTACCTCTCCGTGGCGTCCGAGTGGTGGGACAATCTGGTCTTCCAGTTAGGACAGCTTTTCTAAAGGCGCTACGGCCGCGACAGGACCAAGAGGCTTCTTCCCGTGATCAACTTCCGGTACCACGTGGTGTCGCTCACCGCGGTCTTCCTCGCCCTCGCCATCGGGCTGGTGGTGGGCACCGCCGCGCTCAACGGGCCGGTGGTCGACACCCTCAAGGACCGCGTCGACGCGCTGAGCAAGGACAACAGCAACTACCGCGAGCAGGCCAACCAGTATCGCGACGAGCTGAACCGCAGCCAGGAGTTCGCCACCCAGGTGTCGCCGGCGCTGCTGAACGGCAAGCTCGCCGGCCGCAAGATCCTCGTCGTGGTGCTGCCGACCGGCAAGGACTACGCCGACGGTGTCGCCTCGATGCTGGAGGTGGCGGGCGCCACGATCACCGGCCGGGTGACGGTCGAGGACAAGTTCTTCGACCCGGCGAACGCGTACGAGCTGCTCGACCTCGCGGAGCGGGCGTCGCGGCCCACCGTGCCGGCCGAGGGGCTCCCGCTCAACAGCGACGGCGTGGAGACCTCGAGCGCCCTGCTGGCGCTCGCGCTGCTGCAGAAGGCGCCCGCCGTCACCGAGCAGGACCTGACCGCGGTGCTGACGGCGTACACCGAACCGGGGTATCTCGGGGTCTCCAAGGACATGGCGCCGGGCGCCGAGGCGACCGTCGTGGTCTCCGGACTGCCGCCGGTCGACCGGGACGCGGGCAAGAAGAACCAGAACGCCGTCACGCTGACGACCCAGTTCGCCGTGAACCGGCCGGTCGTGGTGGCCGGCAACGGCATCGGCGACGGCAACCTGATCTCCGAGGTGCGCGGCGACCCGAAGCTGGTCAAGGACGTGTCCACCGTGGACAACGTGAGCACCGCGTACGGCCAGCTGGCGACCGCGATGGTGACGGTGGAGCGGGTCGTGGCCGGCAAGGTCGGCCAGTACGGGGTGTCCGCCGGCGCGACCGCGCTGCTGCCCAAGGCCGCCGGCTGACCCGGCCACGCCGCCGTCCTGCCCGGGCGGGCACCTTCTAGACTCAGCGGTCGGCCGCCGTGGGCGCGGCCCCGGCGAGTCAGGAGAACACGCGCATGGCCAGCAGGGTGAAGTCGTCCGGCATCGGCGCGCTCGCCGCCCGCGCCGCGCTGGCCTGGGTGCGCAGCGATCCGCGCTCCGCCGAGCTGGACCGCACGAACTTCCACGGCCGCACGGTGTCGCTGGCCGGTGGGCCCGCGCTGGCCGCCGGCGCCACGCTGGGCGCTGCGGCCGGGGCTCCCAGCACGGCCGCCGCCGCGGCGGTGATCGCTGCCGGCGCCGCCTCGGGGGCCGTCGGCTTCTACGACGACGTGATCGGCAACCGCCCGGAGCAGAAGAGCGCGAAGGGCTTCAAGGGTCACCTCGGCGCGCTGCGCGAGGGACGGGTCACCAGCGGCCTGGTCAAGATCGCCGGGGTGGGCGCGGCGAGCCTGGCCGCGGCCGCGCTGCTGGCCCGCGACCCGGGGGTGCGCTCGCACCGCGCGCGGGCCCGTGGCGGCGTGCTGCGCCGCTCGGGTGACGTGCTGCTCGGCGCGGGCGTCATCGCCGGCACGGCCAACCTGCTCAACCTGCTCGACCTGCGCCCCGGCCGGGCGATCAAGGCCGCCACGGTCATCGGTACGCCGCTGGTCGCCGGTCGTGGCGGCGCGCTGACCGCGGGCACGCTGGGCGCGGGCGCGGCGCTGCTCCCCGACGACCTGGGGGAGACGATCATGCTCGGTGACGCGGGCGCCAACGCGCTCGGCGCGCTGCTCGGCGTGGCCCTCGCCGCGCGGACCGGGCCGGCCGGGCGTGCGTTCGCGCTGACCGTGCTCGCGGGTCTGACCGCGGCGAGCGAGAAGGTCAGCTTCACCAAGGTCATCCAGGACACCCCGTGGCTGCGCGAGCTCGACGCGCTGGGCCGCCGCCCGGCTTCGTGACCTCCGCGGCCCGCGCCCGTGCGGGGGTGGCCGGCGCCGCCGCCGTCATCACGGTCCTGACCGTCGTGTCGCGGCTGGCCGGCTTCGGGCGTACGTTCGTCTTCCTCCATACGGTCGGCGCGGACGGGCTGGCCAACGTCTACAACGCGGCCAACACCATTCCGAACATCGTGTTCGAGCTGGTCGCCGGTGGTGCGCTGGCGAGTCTGGTGGTGCCGCTGATCGCCGGCGCGGCCGAGGCGGGCGACCGCGAGCGGGTCGGCGCGGTCGCGTCCGCGCTGCTCACCTGGGTGCTCACGCTGATGGTGCCGCTGGCGTTGCTGGTGGCACTGCTGGCCGGTCCGATCGCCGGGTTGCTCGACGTGCCGCCGGACCACCAGGTGGTGGCCGCGCGGATGCTGCGGATCTTCGCGCCGCAGCTGCCCCTGTACGGCATCGGCATCGTGCTGACCGGGGTGCTGCAGGCGCACCACCGCTTCGCCTGGCCGGTGATCGCACCGCTGCTGTCGAGCGTCACCGTGATGGGGGCGTACCTCAGTTATGCGGTGGTGGACGGGGCGCGGACCGGCTTCGCGGGGCTGAGCCGCGGCGGGGAGCTGATCCTGTCCGCCGGGACGACGCTGGGCGTCGTCGTGCTCGCGCTGTGCCTGCTGATCCCGCTGCGCCGGCTGCGGTTGCGGCTGCGGCCGGGTTACCGGTTCCCCGGCGACGAGGGCAGCCGCGCGCTGCGGCTGGGCTGGGCCGGGGCGGTCACCGTGGGGTCGCAGCAGATTCTGGTGCTGGTCGTTGTGGCCGTGTCGGTGGGTGGGGCGCTGACGGCGTACACCGCGGCGCAGACGGTGTTCCTGCTGCCCTGGGCCGTGCTGGCGGTGCCGCTGGCCACGGCCGTCTATCCCCGGCTGGCCGCCGCGGCCGCCCGCGGGGACGACGACGCGTACGCCGGGTCGCTGGCCGCCACCGCCCGCCCGGTCGTGCTGCTCGCCTGCCTCGGCGCGGCCGCGATCGCCGCGCTGGCGTGGCCGGTGGCGTACCTGGTCGGGGCGCCCGCAGCCGCGCCCGGCATCGTCGCCTTCGCGCCCGGCCTGCTGGGGTACGCGCTGTTCGCCCTGCTGTCGCGGGCCCTGTACGCACGCGGCGCCACGGTGGCCGCGGCGAGCGCCACCGCCGCCGGCTGGGGCGTCGCCGCGCTCGCCGCCGTCGTGCTGTCCGCCGCGCTGCCCCCGGAGCGGCAGATCATCGGGCTGGGCGCCGCCAACGCGGCCGGCATGTCGGCGATCGGACTGCTGCTGGCGCTGGCCGTACGCCGCCACGCCGGCCCGCAGGCGCTCACGGGACTGCCCCGGGCCGCCGCCGTGGGTATCGTGGCGGCGGTCGCGGCCGGGTTCGCCGGGTGGGGCGTGGCGGAGGCGCTACGCCACGCGTCCGGCGGCACCCCGGCAGCGGGCAGCAGCCTCGTGCAGGGCATGCTGGGCGGGATCGCGGTCGCGGCCGTGTTCGCCGCGGTGGCGTACCCGCCGGCCCGCCGCGACCTCCGTCCGCTGGTCTCGAGAGTCACCGGGAGGAACCGCAGGTGAGCGACGCGGCGCAGGCCACCCCCGGCACGGTCGCGCTGGTGCTGGGCTCCAGCACCGGCGGCGTCGGCCGGCACGTCTCCTCGCTGACCCGCGGGCTGCTGGCCGCGGGGCGGCGCGTGCTGGTCTGCGGGCCGGCCGCCACCGACGAGATGTTCGGTTTCGCCGCCGCCGGGGCCGAGTTCGCCCCGGTGGAGATCCCGGCCAGCCCGGGACCGCAGGACTCCGGCGCGATCCGCTCGCTGCGCCGGGCGCTGGCCGGCCGGGACCTGGACGTGGTGCACGCGCACGGGCTGCGTGCCGGGTTCGTCGCCGCGCTGGCCCGCCCGCCCGCGCCGCTGGTGGTCACGTGGCACAACGCCGTGCTGGCGCGGGGCCTGCGCGGCAGCGCCTCCGCGCTGGTCGAGCGGATCGTCGCGCGGTCGGCCGCGCTGACCCTCGGCGCCTCCGAGGATCTCGTCGAGCGGGCCCTGTCGCTGGGCGCCCGCAACGCCCGTCTCGGGGCCGTGGCCGCGCCGGAGTTCGCCGCGCCGAAGCGCACCCGCGCCGCCGTGCGCGCCGAGTTCCGCCTGGCGCCCGGGGCGCCGCTGATCCTGTCGGTGGGCCGGCTGCACCCGCAGAAGCGCTACGACGTGCTGCTGGAGGCGGCGGGCCGGTGGCGGGAGCTGGACCCGGCGCCGGTCACCGTGATCGCCGGCTCCGGGCCGAGCTACATGCTGCTCGCCCAGCGCGCCTCCGAGCTGCACGCCAAGTTCTACCTGCTCGGGCACCGCACCGACGTGCCGGACCTGCTCGCCGGCGCCGACCTGGCCGTGATCACCAGCGACTGGGAGGCGCGGCAGCTGTTCGCGCAGGAGGCGCTGCGGGCCGGCGTGCCGCTGGTCGCCACCGCGGTGGGCGGGCTGCCCGGGCTGGTCGGCGACGCCGCGGTGCTGATCCCGCCGGGTGACGTGGACGCGCTCGACGCCGCCGTGCGCGAGATGCTCGCCGACGCGGACAAGCGCGCCGACTACGCCGCGCGCGGGCCCCGGCAGGCCGCGACCTGGCCGGACGAGGCGGACACCGTGACGGACGTGCTGGCCGCGTACGCCTCCGTCACCGGCACCCGGGCGGGCCAGGGGTGAACCTGCTGCGGCGCCTGCTCGCCTCGGTACGGCGTGGACACCGTCCGGACTCGGCCCCGCCGTCGCGGTCGCCGCGGCGCCGGGCGTGGGTGCCGTACGTCCTCGTGGTCCTCGCCGCGCTGGCGAGCCTGGCCGGCCTCGCGGTGCGTCCCGCCACCGGGGTGCCCGGCGACACGGCCGACTACGTGATCGTCGCCGGGGCCGCCGGGCTGCGCTGGGACGACCTGGACCCGCAGCGGACCCCGGCGCTGTGGCAGGAGGCCACCCGCGGCTCGATCGGCTGGCTGTCGGTGCGTTCCGCCCATCACGCCACCTGCCCCGCCGACGGCTGGCTGACCCTGGGCGCGGGCAACTACGCCGTCTGGGACGCCCGGCGGGTCTCGGGCCGGTGCCCCCCGCTCGCGCCGGTGGTGGAGCAGCCCGACGGCATCGGCGCCAACCTGCCCGAGATGGCCCGCATCGTGCGCGCCAACGCCGACAATCAGCCGTACGGGGCGGTGCCCGGCGCGCTGTCCGAGTCGGTGCGCTGCACGGTCGCGGTGGGCCCCGGAGCCGCGGTCGCCGCCGCCCGGCCGTACGGGCGCGTCGACCGGTACGCCGCCGCGCTGCCCGACGACCCGCAGGGCCTGTTCACCCAGTGCCCGCTGAGCCTGGTGGACCTGGGCACGATCAACGGCGGTGGCACGGCCCGCCAGGCGCAGGTGGCCCTGGCCGACGCCACGCTGGCCCGGGTGCTGGCCGCCCGCCCGCAGCGTTCCCTGGTCGTGGTCGCGGGGGTCTCGGACACCGACACCTCGTCGCGGCTGCACGTGGCCATCGCCGAGGGACCGGGCTGGCAGGGCGGCTGGCTGACCTCCGCCGGCACCGGCCGCGACGGCTACCTGCAGCTGGTCGACCTGGCGCCGACCGTTCTCACGACGATCGGCCGGCCGGCGCCGGAGGGACTGTTCAGCGGGCGTACGGCCAGCATCGTCGCCGGGCGTCCCGCGGATCTGGCCGGCTCGGTGCTCGGCGAGCACGACGCCGACCGGCGCGCCTCCGCCCAGCGCGGCATCGCGGGCATGTTCTTCACCGGCCTCGCCGCCGTGCAGGTGGCGCTGTTCCTGCTGGTCGTGCCGCTGATGATCCGGGCGCGGCGGCACGCCGGACCGACCGGTCCCGCCTCGGCGCCGCGGCTGATGGTGCGCGCGGTGGAGGTGCTGCTCATCGCGGCGGCGCTGGCCATCCCCGCGGCGCTGCTGACCGACGCGCTGCCGTGGTGGCGCACCGGACGGCCCGGCATCGTGTTCGCGCTGCTGACCCTCGCGCTGGTGGCGGCGGGCACGGCAGCGGTCCGGCTCACCGCGCGTTATCCGCGCACGCTGTGGCCGATGGGGGTCATCGCGGCCGCCGCGGCCACGGTGGTCGGCGCGGACCTGCTCACCGGCGCGCGGCTGCAGCTCAACGGCGTCGCCGGCTATTCGGCGGTCGAAGGCGCCCGCTACTCGGGCGTGGGCAGCGTCGGGCTCGGCGTGTTCGTCGCCGGTGCGCTGCTGGTCGCCGGCTGCGCCGCGCAATGGGTACGCCGCCCGTGGCGCCCGGTCGTGGTCGTGCTGGTCGGCGGCTTCGCGGTGATCATGGTGGGGAGCCCGTACCTGGGCGCGGACCCGGTCGGGGCGATCGCGGTCACCGCCGGGGTGTGCGTGGCCGCCGCGATCAGCGCCGGCGGCTGGCTGACGTTCCCGCGGTTCGCGTGGGCCACCGTCGCGGGTCTGGCGGTGACGATCGGTTTCGCCGTGCTGGACCTGCGCCGCCCGCCGCTGGAGCAGGGCAGCGTGGGCCGGTTCCTGACCGCGCTCGGCGAGGGTACGGCCGGCCCGGCCATCCAGCGGGCCGCGGCCGCGAGCGGGCTGGCCCTGGACAGCCCGCTGACGTTCCTGGCCGTGGCGGGCGCGCTGATGCTGGCGTTCAGCCAGTTCTCGCCGTGGGGCGGGCTCAACCGGGTCTTCGGCCTGCACCCGGCGCTGCGGGCCGCGCTGGCCGGCACCACGGTCGCCGTCGTGCTCGCCGGGATCTTCGGGGGAGCGGCGTTCGCGGTCGCCGGCGCCGCCGCGGCTGTGGCCGTACCCGTGATGGTGCTGACCACGATGCGGGTGCTGGAGCACGCGGCCGACCGGACGCGCCCGGAGGGTGAGACCGACGGGCCGGGCGGGCCCGGTCTGTCCGGGCGACGGCACCCGGCGACGGACAATTCCGGCGCCGCGGTGCGCTGACACGCGCGCCCAGCAGCCCGGACGTGCGCTCGCCGCCGGGGGTGTTACGGTTAAATCCCGTGGATGGCCCGATCGAAAGTTTGGTCGGCGCCGGTCTGCAAGACCGAACTGACCGACCACGGGAGCAGGCCTTGGCAGCAACAGTGCGCGAGACGCGGCACATCTTCGTCACCGGGGGCGTCGCCTCCTCGCTGGGCAAGGGCCTCACCGCCTCCAGCCTCGGAAACCTCCTGACCGCGCGCGGCCTGCGGGTCGTCATGCAGAAGCTGGACCCCTACCTCAACGTCGACCCGGGCACGATGAACCCGTTCCAGCACGGCGAGGTGTTCGTCACCGAGGACGGCGCCGAGACCGACCTGGACGTCGGCCACTACGAGCGCTTCCTCGACCGGGCGCTGTCGGCGAAGGCGAACGTGACCACCGGGCAGATCTACTCGGCGGTCATCGCCAAGGAGCGCCGCGGCGAGTACCTCGGCGACACCGTGCAGGTCATCCCGCACGTCACCAACGAGATCAAGGAGCGCATCTTCGCGATGGCCGCTCCCGACGACTACGGCCGCGTGCCGGACGTCGTGATCACCGAGGTGGGCGGCACGGTCGGTGACATGGAGTCGCTGCCGTTCCTCGAGGCGATCCGCCAGGTGCGCCACGAGATCGGCCGGGACCGGGTGTTCTACCTGCACGTGTCGCTGGTGCCGTACCTGGCGCCGTCGGGCGAGCTGAAGACCAAGCCGACCCAGCACTCGGTGGCCACGCTGCGCAACATCGGTATCCAGCCGGACGCGCTGGTGTGCCGCAGCGACCGGGAGATCCCGGACAAGCTCAAGCACAAGCTCTCGCTGTACTGCGACGTCGACCGCGAGGCCGTGGTCGCCGCCCCGGACGCGCCGAGCATCTACGACATCCCCAAGGTGCTGCACCGCGAGGGCCTGGACGCGTACGTGGTGCGCCGGCTGGGCCTGTCGTTCCGCGACGTCGACTGGGCCACCTGGGACGACCTGCTGGAGCGGGTGCACCACCCGCGGCGCACGATCACCGTGGCGCTGGTCGGCAAGTACGTCGACCTGCCGGACGCGTACCTGTCGGTCAGCGAGGCCATCCGCGCCGCCGGATTCGCGAACACGGCGAAGGTGCAGCTGCGCTGGGTCCCCAGCGACGACTGCGACACCATGGCCGGCGCCGCCGCCGCCCTCAAGGGCGTCGACGGCATCGTCATCCCCGGCGGGTTCGGCATCCGCGGCATCGAGGGCAAGATCAACACTTCCCGGTACGCGCGGGAGAACGGCATCCCGATCCTGGGGCTGTGCCTGGGGCTGCAGTGCATGACGATCGACGCGGCCCGCAACATGGCCGGTCTCGAGGGCGCCAACTCGCTGGAGTTCGACGAGAAGGCCCCGTACCCGGTGATCTCCACGATGGCCGATCAGGAGGACATCGTCGCGGGCAAGGGCGACCTGGGCGGCACCATGCGGCTGGGGGCGTACCCGGCGAAGCTGACCGAGGGCTCGGTGGTGGCCGAGGCGTACGGCAGCACCGAGATCTCCGAGCGGCACCGCCACCGGTACGAGGTGAACAACGCCTACCGCGACAAGCTGGCCAAGGCCGGCCTGAAGTTCTCCGGCACCTCCCCGGACGGCCGGCTCGTGGAGTTCATCGAGCTGGACCGTGAGACGCACCCGTTCTTCGTGGCCACCCAGGCGCACCCGGAGCTGAAGAGCCGCCCGACCCGCGCGCACCCGCTGTTCGCCGCGTTCGTCAAGGCCGCCGTCGCGTACGCGGCCGCCGACGAGCTCCCGGTCGAGGTCGCACCTTCCGCCGACCCGGACACCACGGTCGCGGCGGTGCCCGCCTCATGACCGCCTTCGCGCACGAGACCACGTCGCGCACCGAGAAGTACGCCGGTCCGGTGTTCACCGTCTACACCGACGAGATCACCATGTCCGGCGGCGGCACCGCCCACCGCGACGTCGTGGTCAACAAGAACGCGGTCGGCGTGGTGGCCCTGGACGAGGTCGGCCGGGTCGTGCTCATCCGCCAGTACCGGCACCCGGTCGGCAAGCAGCTGTGGGAGCTGCCGGCCGGCCTGTGCGACGTGCACGGCGAGGACCTCACGGTGACCGCCCGCCGGGAGCTGGCCGAGGAGGCCGACCTGCACGCGGGCCGCCTCGACCTGCTCGTCGACCTGCACACGTCGCCGGGCTTCAGCGCCGAGACGATCCGCATCTTCCTGGCCCGCGACCTGACGGCCGTGCCGGAGGACGAGCGGCACGAGCGGCAGGAGGAGGAGGCCGACATCGAGATCTGCTGGGTGGATCTCGACGAGGCCGTCGCGATGGTGCTGCGCGGCGAGGTCACCAACGCCGCGGCGGTCGGTGGCCTGCTGGCCGCCGCCCGGGCCCGCGACGACGGCTGGGCGACGCTGCGCCCGGTGGACACGCCGCCGCTGGCCTGATCCGGCGGGAGACGGGCGGGTCCTGTGCAGGTTCTGTGCAGGACCGGCCCGTCCGGCCCCGCGGATGCCACGATGCGCGCGTGGAACTGATCATCGTCATCGCCGTCGTCCTGACCGTCCTCAGCGCCGGGCTCACGTTCCTGGTGGTGCGCCGCGATCTGCGCCCCGGGCCCGCCGTGGCGGTCTCGGCGGGCGCGGGGCTCGCGGTGGGCCTGTGCTGGTTCTTCATCCTCTATCTCGCGCTGGGCGCGTTGGCCGCCGCGCTGCTCGCGTACGTGGCGGTGCGGCGGCTGGGGACCGTACGGGCGGCGGCGGTCAGCGGGGTGGCGGCGTACGCGATGGTCGCGCTGGCCTCGGCGGCCCTGATCGCCGCCGCGCTGGAGTCGATGTGACCCGGCGCCGACGTACGGTGGACCGGTGGAATCCGTGTGGGACTACCCGCGCCCGCCGCGGGTGGAGCGCAGCGCCGCCCTGGTCACCGTGACCCACGCCGGGCAGGTGATTGCGGAGAGCCGCCGCTGCCTGCGGGTGCTGGAGACCTCGCACCCGCCGGTCTACTACGTGCCCCGCGACGACATCGCGCCCGGGGTGCTGCGCGCCGCCGACGGTCAGTCGTGGTGCGAGTTCAAGGGCACGGCGAGCTACTGGGACCTCGTCGTCGGCGACAGTGAGGTGCCGGCCGCCGCCTGGTCCTACGAGCGGCCGAGCCGAGGGTACGAGCAGCTCACCGGCGCCGTCGCGTTCTACCCGGGCCGGGTCGGCGAATGCCGGGTCGACGGCGAGGTGGTGCGCGCGCAGGAGGGCGACTTCTACGGCGGGTGGATCACCGCGGACATCACCGGACCGTTCAAGGGCGGCCCCGGCACGCGCGGGTGGTGACCCGGCTGCGGCGCCGCGGCTCTCCGGTGGCAGGGTGACCGGCATGCGACTGTCGATCTGGCCCGGCGCGGGGCAGCCCTACGCCGACATGCTCGAGGTGGCCCGGCACGCCGCCGGCACCGGATGGGACGGCGTCTGGGTCGCCGACCACTTCATGCCCAACGCGGCCCCGGGCCGGGATCCGCTCACCCCCACGCTCGAGGCCGGATCGCTGGTCGCCGCGCTCGGCGCGAGCGTGCCCCGGGTGCGCATCGGCACGCTCGTCTACGGCAACACCTACCGGCACCCGGCCGTGGTGGCCAACATGGCCGCGACCGTCGACCACATCACCGGCGGCCGGTTCACCCTCGGCGTGGGCGCCGGGTGGCAGGTCAACGAGCACGAGCAGTACGGCATCGAGCTGCCCCCGGTGAAGCAGCTGCTGGACCGGTTCGTCGAGGCGCTGCAGGTGCTGCACGGCCTGCTGCGGCAGCCGGCGACCACGCTCGACGGCGCGTACTACCGGCTCGCCGGCGCGGTCTGCGAGCCGAAGCCGGTGCAGGACCCGCTGCCCATCCTCATCGGCGGCAGCGGGGAGAAGCGCATGCTGCGCATCGTCGCCGAGTACGCCGACGCGTGGAACACGTGGGGCCGTCCGGAGCTGATCGCGCACAAGTCCGCGGTGCTCGACGAGCACTGCGCCGCGGTGGGCCGGGAGCCGAAGGCCATCGCACGGACGGCCCAGGCGCTCACCATGGTCGGCGGGGAGCTGCCGGATGATCTTCCGATGCCGGCCATCGGCGGGTCTGTCGCGAAGTTGACCGAGGACGTCGAGGGGTACCGGGCGATCGGCCTCGACGAGCTCATCGTGCCTGATCGGCTGCTCGGCACCGGCGCCGACCGGCTGCGCGCGATGGACGTCATCCGGGGAATCGTGCCGGTCTGACCGGGCACGGACACCCGCCGGCGCCCCCTTCTTGATCTTCGGGCGACGGATCGGCAGTATCTTCCACTTGGTGGGACGGTAATCTGCGAAGCAGCCCGTCTCGGGTATGAGCCATCGACGTCTCTCCCGGAAAGGACGGTGTCGACTCGTGAAGGTCGGCATTCCGAGCGAAGTCAAGAACAACGAGTTCCGGGTGGCGATCACCCCCGCGGGTGTCTTCGAGTTCACCCGCGCGGGCCACCAGGTGTACGTGCAGGCCGGGGCGGGTGCCGGCTCCTCGATCAGCGACGCGGACTACGCCTCCGCCGGCGCCACCATCCTCGACGGGCCCGACGACGTGTGGGGCACCGCGGACCTCGTGCTCAAGGTGAAGGAACCGATCGCCGAGGAGCACGCCCGCATGCGCGAGGGGCAGGTGCTGTTCACGTACCTGCACCTGGCCGCCTCCAAGGAGTGCACGGACGCGCTGATCGACCGCAAGGTCACCGGCATCGCGTACGAGACCGTCGAGCTGCCCGACCGCTCGCTGCCGCTGCTGGCCCCGATGTCCGAGGTCGCCGGGCGGCTCGCGCCGCAGGTCGGCTCGTACCACCTGATGCGTTCCGGCGGCGGCCGCGGCGTGCTCATGGGCGGCGTGCCCGGCGTGTACGCGGCCAAGGTCGTGGTCATCGGCGCCGGCGTGTCCGGCATGAACGCGGCGGCGATCGCGCTGGGCATGCAGGCCGAGGTGCTCGTGCTCGACAAGAACATCGCCCGGCTGCGCGCGGCCGACGCCGACTACCGCGGCCACCTGCAGACGATCGCGTCGAACGCGTACGAGATCGAGAAGGCCGTCATCGACGCCGACCTGGTGATCGGCGCGGTGCTGGTGCCCGGCGCGAAGGCCCCGAACCTGATCTCCAACGAGCTCGTGTCGCGGATGAAGCCGGGCAGCGTGCTCGTCGACATCGCGATCGACCAGGGCGGCTGCTTCGAGGACTCGCGGCCCACCACGCACGCCGACCCGGTCTACAAGGTCCACGAGTCGATGTTCTACTGCGTGGCGAACATGCCCGGGGCGGTGCCGCACACCAGCACGTACGCGCTGACCAACGTGACCCTGCCGTACGCGCTGGAGCTGGCCAACCGCGGCTGGCGCGACGCGCTGCGGGCCGACCCGGCGCTGGCCCTGGGCCTCAACACGCACGCCGGGCACGTCACGTACGGCCCGGTCGCCGAGGCGCACGGCATGAGCGTGCTCACCCTCGACGAGGTGCTGAACTGAGTTCACCGGCGTTGCGGCGGGCCGTGCAGACGTACCTCGATCACCTCACGGTCGAGCGCGGCCTGTCCCGCAACACCCTGGCGTCGTACCGCCGGGATCTGGACCGCTATCTGGAGTCGCTGACCGCGGCCGGGGTCACCGACCTGGCCGCGGTCGGCCCCGCCGACCTGACCCGCCACCTCGCCGAGCTGCGCGAGGGCACGCCGGAGCATCCGGCGCTGTCGGCGGCGTCCGCGGCCCGGGCCGTCAGCGCGGTCCGCGGCCTGCACCGCTTCGCCGCCCGCGAGGGCATCGCGGGCGACGACCCCGGCCGCGACGTCAAACCGCCGGCCCCGCCGAAGCGGCTGCCCAAGGCCCTCGACGTCGACCAGGTGTCGCGGCTGCTGGCGGCCGTCACCGGCGACGAGCCGCTCGCGCTGCGCGACCGGGCGCTGCTGGAATTCCTGTACGGCACCGGTGCGCGCATCTCCGAGGCGGTCGGGCTGGCCGTCGACGACCTCGACGAGTCGGTGGTGACCCTGCACGGCAAGGGCGGCCGGACCCGGCTCGTGCCGCTGGGCTCGTACGCCCGTGCCGCCCTGGACGCCTACCTGGTCCGGGGCCGGCCGGTGCTCGTCGCGGCGGGCAAGGGCACCCCGGCGGTGTTCCTCAACGCGCGCGGGGGAGCGCTGTCACGGCAGAGCGCCTGGACGATCCTGCGCCGGGCCGCGGCCGCCGCCGGGTTGCCCGTGGACGGCCCGCACGCCGTGTCGCCGCACACACTGCGGCACTCGTACGCGACCCATCTGCTCGACGGCGGCGCCGACGTCCGCGTCGTGCAGGAGCTGCTCGGGCACGCCTCGGTGACGACCACGCAGGTCTACACGCTGGTGACTGTGGACCGGCTGCGGGAGGTGTACGCCACCGCACACCCGCGCGCTCGTTAGGCGATGCGCACGAGTCCACGACACGCCGTACGGGTGACCCTGGATCGGGTGCCCCCGTGGCGTACAGTCGGGCATCGGCTCCGGCTGCGGGTCGAGAGGGGGCTAGCGGGACATGGCGGTACACGAGCAGCGCGCGGAGGCCTGGACCTCGGCCCTGAGGGATCAGCAGAATTCCCTCGACCTGGGCGCGGACCTGGGCCCGGCGGATCCGACGGCGTACACGATGCGCCGGCCGATCCCCGAGCCGATGCCGACGGACCGGCACGGCCCGGCGCGGATCATCGCGCTCGCCAACCAGAAGGGCGGCGTCGGCAAGACCACGACGACGATCAACCTGGGCGCGGCGCTCGCCGAGTACGGCCGCAAGGTCCTGCTCGTGGACTTCGACCCGCAGGGCGCCTGCTCGGTCGGCCTCGGGGTCAACCCGCACAACCTCGACCTGAGCGTCTACAACCTGCTCATGCAGGACGACGTCACCACCGAGGACGTCATCATCAAGACCGACGTGGCGGGGCTGCACCTGCTGCCGGCCAACATCGACCTGTCCGCGGCCGAGATCCAGCTGGTCAACGAGGTCGCCCGGGAGATGGCGCTGGCGCGGGCGCTGCGCAGCGTACGCCGCGACTACGACTTCATCCTCATCGACTGCCAGCCGTCGCTGGGCCTGCTCGCGATCAACGCGCTGACCGTCGCCCACGGCGTGCTCATCCCGCTGGAGTGCGAGTTCTTCAGCCTGCGCGGCGTGGCGCTGCTGCTGGACACCATCGACAAGGTCCGCGAGCGGCTCAACTTCGACCTCGAGCTCGAGGGCATCCTGGCCACCATGTACGACAGCCGCACCACGCACTGCCGCCAGGTGCTGCAGCGCGTCGTCGAGGCCTTCGGCGACAAGGTGTACCAGACGGTCATCACCAAGACCGTGAAGTTCCCCGAGTCCACGGTGGCCGGCGCGCCGATCACCACGCTGGACCCGGCCTCCTCGGGCGCGCGCAACTACCGCCAGCTCGCCCGCGAGGTCATCGCCGCGAAGGTGGAGCGAGGCTAGGGTGCTCTTCGCCCTCGGCGAACCGGTCGCGTTCGCCGCGCTCGTCGTCGCCTTCCTGCTCGGTCTCGTGCTGCGCGCCGTCGCGATCCGGCTCACCGCCCGCACCCTCGGCCTGAGCGACCGGCGCGAGACCATCACCCCGCGCCTGCGCGAGGACATCGATCCGTTCGGCGCGGTCGCCGCCGCCGTCGGCGGCACCGGCTGGGGCAAGGTCATCTCCGTCGACGAGGTGCCGCGCTTCCGCGGCCGGGGACGCGCGGCGGCGGTCTTCCTGGCCGGCCCGCTGACCTGCATCGTCGTGGCCCAGCTCTGCTTCGCCGCGTACGCCTTCAGCACCGACCTGAACGTGCTCCCGTTCCTGGACCCGGGCGAGATCCTGCGGGCCGGCATCGGCCTGCCGCTGCTGGACCAGGTGCTGCTGTCGCTCGGTACGGGCCTGCTGGCGTTCGGCCTGCTCGCGCTGATCCCGGTCCCGCCGCTCGACGGCTTCGGGGCGCTGTGGTCGGCGCAGAAGCGGCCGGGGCCCAGCATGCAGTGGATGCGGCTGTGGTTCGAGGAGAAGAACCTCGGCGTGCTGATCCTGCTGATCTGCTGCTTCTTCCCGCTGGGCTACCCGTTCCTGCTGATGATCCTGGACGTGCTCGGGGTGCTGTTCCTGCGGATCTGGGGTCAGGTCTGACGCCTCGCGGTGACCGCCGCGGTGCTGATGTGGACGGTGACGGTGTCGCCGACGGCCGCGCGGATGCCGGCGAGGACCTCGTCGCGCTTCTCCGGCGGCAGGAAGGTCAGACCGCCGGTCGTGAGAACCTGCTCGAGCCACTCGTCGCGGCCGTAGGTGACATCCCATTCGACGTGCCACTGCTCGGGCTCGTCGAAGCCGCCGGCCGCGCGCATACCGTCGACGGCCCGGGTGAGCAGCAGCTGATAGCCCGGCACGCCGCGCGGAATCGACCCCGGCCGCACCGGCGAGTCGGGCACGACCCGCCGGTAGACCTCGGCGAGGGCCGCGGTGACGTCGGCCGGCGGGTCGAAGATGTGCCAGATCGGGGCCAGCAGGCCGCCGGGCCGCAGCACCTCGGCGGCCCGCTCCGCGCCCGCGACCGGGTCGATCCAGTGCCAGGCCGTGCCGGCGACGACCGCGTCGAACCTGCGCCCGGCGGCGTCCCAGTCCTCGAAGGCCGCCACCTCGACCTCGATCCCGGTACGCCGGGCGAATGCGGCCATCCGCTCGTCCGGCTCGACGCCGAGCACGGTGCAGCCGGCGTCGCGCAGCTGGCGGGCCTCGATGCCGCTGCCGCAGCCGACGTCCAGCACGCGGCGGCCCGGGGCGGCGGCGAGGACGCGGTCCAGCACGGCGGTGGGGTAGCGGGGCCGGGCGCGGTCGTAGCGGTCCGGATCCACGCCGAAGGACCGGGCGACGTGGTGCTCGCGGTGCGGCTCCGGCTCCGGCGGTAGAGTGGGCATGTGCCCATTCATAGTGGGCATGCGCCCACTCGTCAACCACGGGGAGTGCTGAGTGCCCACCGGGGTCGCTATCCGAGACGTACGCCGGCAGTTGTTCGACGCCGCCGAGCGGGTGCTGCTGCGTGCCGGCCCGAGCGCGCTGACCAGCCGTACGGTCACCGAGGAGGCCGGCGTCGCCAAGGGCGTGCTGCACCGGCACTTCGCCGACTTCGACGCGTTCCTGGCCGACTTCGTGCTGGACCGCATCGACCGGATGGACGCCGCTGGGCTGCGCGACGCGGCCGGCTCCGGCACCGTCGTCGGCAATCTCGCCGACGCGCTCACGGCGGTGTTCGGCTCGGTGGCGCTGGCGATCGTGCCGCTGGTGACGTTCCGCGACGAGCTGCGCGCCCGGCTGCGCCGGACCTGGCCGGCGGGGATTCCGGTGCTGACGGACGCGGCGATCATGATCGGGGAGTACCTGGCGGCGGAGCAGGGCCTGGGTCGCATCGCGGCGAACGCGGACGCGGACACGCTCGCGGCGATGCTGATCGGCACGGCCCACCTGAAGTTCGCCGGGCACCCGGATCCGCCGCCGGACGCCGCGGCGGTGCGGGCCGTCGTGACGACCGTGCTGGCTCAGGCGGTGGGCGAGCGGTAGACGACGTGCGCCGGCGCGTTGGTCAGGTGGCCGTCGTACGGGCCGACCTTGCTGACCGTACGGCCGTCGCGGAACACGATCTGCAGGCCGTGCTCGGGTTCCCAGGCGCACTCGCACTCGACCGAGACGTAGACCTGGCCGTCGCCGTACCGGTCGCGGCTGACCGTGGGTTCGTCGCCCGGCCGGACATGGTCGAGGACGTCAGCGGGGCCGGCGATCTCGACGTACCCGTCGTCGGCCGGGGAGAGCGCGGACATGACGTCGCGGTAGTAGGCGAAGATCGCCGGAGCCGCCGCGCGAAGGGTCTCCGGGCCGGCGGCGAGGAACGCTCGGATCGCCGCGTGGAAGTCGTCCTGCGCCTCGTCATCGTCGTAGCCCTCGACGGTGATCCGGCACGGCCGGCCGCCGAGCACCGGTACGGGGATGGGCTCGCTGACGTACGCGTCGTCGTCCTGGGTGACCGGGCCGAGGCCGGGGATGTGCATGGGGCCCACCATAGGCTCCGGCCTCGTCGCGCGTCCGGCCCAGGGCGCTGGCGCCCTGGGCCGGAGGGGTGCGGCGGGTGTGTGTGATCAGGCGAAGGTCACGTCGCTGCACCACATGTAGGTCTGGTCCTGGTGCGAGGCCTGCCAGATCACGAAGACGACGTGGTTGCCGGTGTATCCGGACGTCGAGACGTTGAACGTGATGTCCTTCGCCGGCGCGTACCGGCCGGTCTGCGTGATCAGATCGAGGTTGCCCCACCCGAGGCGCTGCGTGGCGGGGTTGAACCCGTTCTTGCTGACGTAGACCCGCAGGAAGTCGGCGCCGTGGCTCGCCTGGTCGTACAGGTGCACCGAGAAGTTCCTGCCGATGGTGGTCGTCTTCCACGCGCCCGGCGTGTTCAGGCTGTCGTTGCGGCTCAGCGCGTTGCTGCACAGCTGCCCGTCAGGGGTCTTCGCCTGGAACTGGCCACCGAGGCCGTCCCGCAGCGCGCTCATCCAGTTCCACATGGTGTCCGGGTTGGCCTGGAACGCCGCGTAGCACATGGGATCCTGCTGCTGCATGGCCGGATCGGTGTGGTGGCTGCCCCACGCCTCCCAGCAGTGGTACGCCCGGGTGGCCGGCCCGACGATGGTGCCGTGGGCCTGGGCGGCACCGCTGAAGGGCAGCACGCCGGCGGCCAGGGCGAGCAGCAGGACGAGCGCGCGAAGGGGCTGGCGCACGGCCGATCGGGAGCGGCCGGGGGATGAAGCGGGCTTGGGGGAAAGCACAGTACGACCTCCGTTTCTCGGTGCTGATCATCATGGGAGCGCTCCCAACAGTGAAGCAGCTGCGGAGGTAAATATCAATATTGATCTATCTCTAGGTAAGTGTGCCGAGTTGTCCGAGCCGGTGCCGCTTGCACCCGGTAGATGCCGCAGTCCCACTCCGAAACCACCGCGCCGCCGGCCGTCAGGGCCAGGTCGACGCTGCGTCCTTCGCGGCGCGGCCCGCACGATCGCTCCGCGGCGGTCTCGCACCGCCCGGCGTTTACGCCGTGCAGCGGCGGCCCTTCCGGCGCTGCACCGGCTCCCCGCAGGTCAGGCCGACTCCTGCCAGCAGCCGGCGACGTCCTGGCGATGGAGGGCGACCATGACCGACAGGCCACGCATCGCCTGGTAGAGCCGGGCCGTGGCGGCGTCCGGCGCGAGGCCGAGCAGCTGCGCGGCCTCGCGCGTCGTCCGGCCCTGGAAGTACGTCGCCACGAGGATCTCCCGGTGCTGAGCCGGGAGGCTGCGCAACATGGACTCCATCGGAGGCCGCTGAGTCTCACCGACCGTGGACGGGTGGGCGTTGGTGGTCAGCATCCTCAGCACTCTGGTCACTCAGCGTCCGCATCTCCAGTGCGCACCTGCGACGTAGTCGCCCGGTCACCGAGACGTCATCACCTGCCGGCCCGGCGAAGCATCGCCTCCAGCTCGAGATCAGGCAGCAACTCCCGCACCTCCTGCGCGCACCGGCACGCTCGAGCAATCTTGGCGGCCCACGTCAGCGCGTCCTCCCGCGCGGCCACGTCGAGGACCACGAAACCGCCGATGACCTCCTTGGTCTCCGGGTACGGGCCATCGGTGACCACCCCGTCCGTGTCCACGATGCTCGCCTGCTGGCGCTCCAGCCCGGTGCCGTACACGAACACGCCGGCGTCGACGGCCTCCTGCATCACCGCGTGCGCGGCCTTGCCGACATCGGCCAGCTCCTCGGCGGGGATGTGGTCCATCGCGCCGTCGTTGAACGAGATCAAATACCGCATCGTTCCATGACTCCTCTGTCACGGCGGCCTCCGTGCGGCCACCCCTCGCCTGCTCTACGAACGAGTCGCCCCGGATCCGACGCTATGCCAGAACAATCCTGGCTCTCCGCAGCCCGGCGTTGCAGCCCGGCGTTGCGGCCCCGCGTTGCAGCCCGGCGTTGCGGCCCCGCGTGCGGCCCCGCGTGCGGCCCCGCGTTGCGGCCCCGCGTTGCGGCCCCGCGTGCGGCCCCGCGTGCGGCCCCGCGTGCGGCCCCGCGTTGCGGCCCGGCGCTGCCGCCCGGCGTTGCGGCGGGCGAGAGCGACAGGTTCGTCGACTGGAGTCAGGACAGCGGCCGCGGCATCGCCCCGATCGGCGTGCTCGCGGGTGAAACGCATTCATGGACCAACCTCGGCCTCGACGAACACGGCGAGATGTACGCGGTGATCGACGGCCTCGCCACGTTCGGCCGTGTTCCGCAGGCCCTCGACCGGCTCATCCTCGGACACCTGCCTCTCGACATCAGCTGACGCCGTCCCGCCGCCGGGAAACACCGCCAGCCAGCCACTGCGCATGCTCGCGGATGCGGAACACGTCGTCGGGAAACCAGCTCTCCCACGACTCATCCAGGTCCGTCCAGGCGGCGGGCTGACCGGCCTCGGCCATCAGCGGAGCCGCCGGGTCGGCGATCGCGGCGTAGGACAGACTCAGGGTCGCCGGTCTGCGGGGATGGTACGAGCGGATGTTGACAGCCGCCGGCCGGACGAGGAGCTCGGCATCCACGCCGGTCTCTTCGCGTAACTCACGACGCGCTGCTTCCCGGGGCGTCTCCCCGGGTTCGACCTGGCCGCCGGGCGGAACCCAGCCCCTCCACGGATGATGCACCAGCAGCACCTGGGACAGCGCTGCGTCGAACACCCAGACATCGGCTCCCAACGGATCCGCCGGACTGGCGCCGGCGGCGGCCACCCAGCCTGCGACGTCGTCGAACGCGACGCGTGCGACCCCGGCGTCGCGCAGGGCGGCCTCCAGGGACTGCCGCTGTAACTCCTCACGACTCATGGCTGCAACCTAGCGAGGGGGTGTGACACCGCGGCGATAGCGTGGCGCGATGGAGCGCAAGACGCACGCGTGGCGGATCGAGCAGCGGGAGTACGACCGGCAGGAAGCGCGGCGCGGGCGCCGGCACGCCTTCACGACCCTCGTGCCCGGACGCACCGCGCTGGTGGTCGTCGACATGGTGCCGTTCTTCGTGGAGGAGAACGAGTACACCTTCGGCACCGTGCCGAACATCGCGCGGCTGGCCGACGCCCTGCGCGCGGCCGGCGGCGCCATCGTCTGGGTGTTGCCCGGCGTGGTGGAACCGTCACCGGGCACCGTGGAGTTCCTCGGTCCGGATATCGCGAGGATGTTCTCGCGGAGCGGGGGTGAGGGGCCGTTGCGGTCGCGGCTGTGGCATGAGTTCGTGGTGGACGATGCCGACCTGCTGGTCGAGAAGACGGCGGCGAGCGCCTTCTTCCCCGGGTTCTCGCCGCTGCCGGGGCTGCTCGAGGAGCGCGGCATCGACACGGTCCTGATCACCGGGACCGTGACGAACGTGTGTTGTGAGTCGTCGGCTCGCGATGCCGGCACGCTCGGTTACCGGGTCATCATGGTCGCCGACGCGACCTCGGCGCCGCGGGACGAGGTGCACAACGCCACGCTGCGCACGATCTACCGCACCTTCGGTGACGTCCGGTCGACCGGCGAGGTGCTCGGGCTCATCGGTCGTCAGGTGTGGAGTGGGCCGGGCGGCCCCTGACGGCGGAGGGCCGGTTACGGTTGGCGACTATGACGACCTACTCCGGTCCGGCGCGGCTGACGCTCGCTGACGGCACTCGCGTATCCGGCATGGCTTCGCTCAGCACCAACCAGCGCGCGGGTGTCGACGGGTGGGGTGGGACCTTCCGCCCCGACGATGTCACCGACGACCTGCGCAACGCGGGCGAAGGGTTGCTGCTGGAGTTGCCGTACGACGAAGTCAGTGCGGTTGCGGTCACCGGCGTGCGGAGCCTGCTCGCGACGCAGATCCTGTTGTCGCTCGCCGGGCGGGGACCCGCGCCGTTCTGATCATCTCGACACTCGATGGACGGATTCCGGCGGGGGAACGGGATTAGGGGCGGCAGGAAGTGTCTGTGCAACCGGCGGTGACGGACACCGCTCCTGAGACCGCGCCGACGGAAACCGCGCCGACGGAGCTCGCGGCCCGGCGGTGGCCGTGGCACGTCGCGGCGGCGCTCGTCTACGTCGGGCTCGGGCTGCTGGTCATGGGCAACTTCGTCGGCGCGCCCAGCGACCGGATCTCGAGCCACCTGCCGAACGACAACACCTGGTTCGAGTGGCTGCTGTCGCACGGGGCGTACACGGTGCGGCATCTGGAGAACCCACTGTTCTCGGTACGCCAGAACTACCCCGTCGGCGTGAACATGATGGCGAACACGTCCGTGCTGGGCGTGACGCTGCCGCTGGCTCCGGTGACGATGCTGTTCGGCGCGCGCGTCGCATACGTGGTGTGGATGGTTCTCGGGCTGGCCGGCACCGCCTTCTCCACGTACTGGGTGCTGCAGCGGTGGGTGGTGCGCTCGCGGGCGGCGGCGTTCCTCGGCGGGGCGTTCGCCGGGTTCGCGCCGGGCGTCGTGCACCACGCCAACGGGCAGCCGAACTTCGTCAGCAACTTCGTGCTGCCGTTCATCGTCGTCATGGTGTTCCGTCTCGGTGTGACCGGGCGGTGGCTGCGCGACGGGGTCATCCTCGGGCTTCTGGTGACGTACCAGGTGTTCCTCAACGAGGAGGTCCTGGTGGTCACCGCGCTGGGCTGCGGCGTGGCGGTTGTTGCGTACGCGGCCCTGCGGCCGGGAGCCGCCTGGGGGCGGGCGAAGCACTTCGGGCTCGCCACGGCCGTCACCGCGGCCGTGGCGGGCACGCTGTGCGCGTACCCGTTGTGGTTCCAGTTCCACGGGCCGCAGTCGTTCACGTCGCTGCCCACGTACCAGTCGTGGGGCGAGGACCTGGTCACGTACGTGACGTTCGCGCGGGACACGATCGCCGGCGATCCGATCGCCGAGAAGACGATGGGGCGCCCGGAGCAGAACAGCTGGTTCGGCTGGCCGCTGACGACCGTCGTGGTGGTCGCGGTCCTGGTGCTGCTGTGGCGCTCGGTCACCGTACGCGTCGCCGCCATCACCGCCATCGTGCTGGCCGTGTTCTCCATGGGGCCGAGGATCCGCTGGGCCGGCACGTACACCGACATCGCCGGGATCTGGCACTACATCCCCGACGATCTGCCGGTCATCGGGCTGCTCGTGCCCAGCCGCCTCACGTTCGGCGTGGTGGGGATCTTCGCCCTGATGATCGCTGTGGCGTTCGACGCGCTGACCCCCGTACGCGGGAAGAGGCCGCCGGCCCGGGTGGCGTCGGTCGCCGGCCTGCTGGCGATCATCGCGGCCCTCGTGCCGTTGATCCCCAAGCCGTTGCCCGCGCGCGCCGACGAACGGCCGCCGGTCTTCATCACCTCCGGCGCGTGGAAGGCGTACGTCCCGGACGGCCGCTCGCTGATCCCCCTGCCACCACCCAACAAGTTCGCCGGGCGCGACGCGCTCAGCTGGAGCGCGTGGGCGGAGCACGAGTTCCCGGTGCCGGAGGGGTATTTCCTGGGCCCGGACGCGCGCGGCATCGGTCGCGCCGGGGTGGAGTACAGCACGCTGACGAAGCTGGTGAACCAGACCGTCAAGGAGCGCAAGATCCCGCCGATCACGCCCGAGGTGCGGGCGGCGGTGCAGGGCGACATCCAGCGCTACCGCGGGTCGGTGCTGGTGCTGCGCGCACGGCCGGGCAACGACAAGGTCCGGCAGATGGTGGACCAGCTGGTCGGGCCGGGCGAGCAGTACGCCGACGCGTGGGTGTGGCGGGTCGGCTGACACATCAGCGATTGACGTCGAGCTGGACGGCTGCCGCGCCTGCTCGCGGGAACGGCGCTGCTGCAGGCAACGACGGGACTGACACGGGCGCTCGGATAGGCCATGATTCCGGCTCATGGGTTTCTGGGGGAGTTTCGTCGTCCGCCGCGGCGCCGCGCCGCTGAGTGAGCTGCTGCCCGGCATCAAGGAGTTGCGCGACACCGATCCCGCCGACGACATCGTCCGCGGGCCGTGGCGCATCAGCCGGCTCTGGGCGTCCTCCGGCGACCTGCCGGACACGTTCCTCACCGACCTGCGCGACGCCACCGCCGCGCCCGTCCTGGCCGCCGACATCCTCGACAGCGACGCGGCGTACGTGCACGCGGTCGGGCTGCGGACACCGTTCTGGGACACCTGGCTGGAGATCGACGGCGCGGTCGCGCACCTGGTGCTGCCGCCGTCGCCGTTCGACGACGACGGCAACTTCCTCGGCGACGACTGGGTCGACCCGGAGTACGAGGCCGAGGCGGCCGAGGCCAAGCAGAAGATGCTCGCCGAGACGTTCACCGGGACCGCGGCGGCCGAAGCCGCCGTGGCCTGGGCCGATGAGGCCGGGCTGAACCCGTCGCCGGCGACGGAGGTCGCGGCGGCGCTCGCCCGGGAGGAGACCTTCGCCGAGAGCCGGTTCTTCGCCCTGCTCGGCACGCTCGGCCTGGACACCGCAAGCGGCTGATCGGGTACGGGTACCTGCCGGTTCCCGCCCTCGGCCTGGCATCCGGTGACGCGGCAGCGGTAGCGTGCGATTCCGTGCCGACCGAAGCGCTGCGTCCCGGCGACCCCCAGACACTGGGTGGTTACCGGCTGCTCGGCCGGCTCGGCCAGGGCGGGATGGGCGCCGTCTACCTGGGCCGCGGCCCGGACGGACGGCTCGTCGCGGTCAAGGCGATCCGGCCCGAGCTCGCCGACGAACCCGAGTTCCGGGCCCGGTTCCGCAGCGAGGTCAACCGCGCCCGCGCGGTGCCGTCGTTCTGCACGGCCCCGGTGCTGGACGCCGACCCGGAGCACGCCACCCCGTACCTGGTCGTCGAGTACGTGGACGGGCCCAGCCTCGCCGAGGTGGTCGCCGAACGCGGCCCGCTGACCGGCGGTGACCTGCACAGCGTCGCCATCGGGGTGGCGACGGCGCTGACCGCGATCCACGGCGCCGGGGTGATCCACCGCGACCTGAAGCCGCGCAACGTGCTGTTCTCCCTCGGCACCCCGAAAGTGATCGACTTCGGGATCGCGCGGGCGTTCGAGGCGACGAGCCATCACACGCGGACGGACCAGATGGTCGGGACGGTCGCGTACATGGCGCCGGAGCGGTTCGACACCGACCGGCCCGGCGTCGGCCCCGCCGCGGACGTCTTCGCCTGGGGCGTGGTGGTCACGTACGCGGGAACCGGCCGCACCCCGTTCCGCGCCGACTCCCCGGCCGCCACCGCCGCCCGCATCCTCACCCAGCCGCCCGACCTCGGCGAACTGCCGTCCCCGCTGCGCGACATCGTGGCGTTGACGCTCGCGAAGGACCCGGCGAAGCGGCCCACCGCGGCGGAGCTGCTGGAACTGCTGCTGGACACCGGCTCGCACAGCCTGTCGGAGCTCGCCGGGCGGCCCGAGCTGCAGAAAGCGGCGCGAGCGGCCCGGGCTTTCCGCGGCCGCATCCGCCGCGGCCGCCGCCGTACGGTGATCGCCGGTGTGGCCGCGGTGGCGGCGCTGGCCTGCGCCGGCGCCGGCACGTACGCGGTCATCGGCAGCCCGAACCTCGACCCGGAGGTGTCCTCGGTCCCGGCCAACGCCGCGCCGCCGCCGATCGGGAACGGCCCGATGATCCTCGACCGGCTGGACCGGGCCGGGCAGTGGAACGCGTCCCGGGACGAGATCGGCACCTGTGCGTTCACCGGAGGCCGGCTCGTGGTCAGCAGCCGTGACTCCCAGTACTACGTATGCCGCGGGCCGAAGGACACCTTCGCGGGTGACCAGTCCATCTCCGTCACGGTCGCGCTGCTCAAGCCGGGCAGCTGCGCGTCCGTCGGGTTCCGGCGCGTCGACGACGGCGTGGGCTATGTCGCCGCGCTGTGCGGTGACAAGGTGACGCTCGCCCACGAGGGCGACGACGCCAGAACCCCCATCGGTACGGCACCGTCCACGATGCTCGCCGACGGCGGCGAACACCGCGTCGACCTGGTCGTCCGCGACGACGTGGCAACCGCCACACTGGACGGCACGCCGGTCGTCGAGGCCCGCGTGGACGATCGGCGCCTGATCAGCGGCCGGGTCGAGCTCGGCCTGGAGAGCGCGGTGGCGGATGCGAGCGTGGCGTACCGGGATGCGGAGATCCGTACGCTGTGAGACGTCTGCTCGTGCTCCTGCCGCTGGTGCTGCTGCTCGCCGCCTGTGACTCTGACACGTCCCCGCCGGCTGCTCCTGCGGTGGCCTCGCGGTCCGCGGCACCGGCGTTCACCGACGTGAGCCGCGGCGACACGGACTCGATCGTGCGGCTGCTGTCGTTCCGGCCCGGCAGGAACACCGCCGTCGTCGTCGAGCCGGTCATCGTCATGAACAACCCGGCCTTCTGCCAGGCGTACGGCATCCCGCCCGACGACAAGCGCTGCGCGTACCCGTGGAACATCGCCCGCAGCGAAGCCAAGATCACGCTGCCGCGCGCGGACGACGCCGAGCTCGCCCTGCTCGACCCCGACCACCCCGACCGGTGCACGGACCGTACGGGCGCCGCCACCTGCACGGTGTCGGCGGGGGAGTTCGACGACCGGCTCGGCGACCACGAGGAGCTGATCCGGCTGCAGACCCGCAACGGGGTGGCCGTACGCCTCGCGGAGTTCCGCCCGCCGGACTGAGTCTCCCCGGTTGCCGGTTCGTCGCCGTGTCCAGTTACCGGTTCGTCGCCGTGACGTTGACCTTGGCGAGGGCTGCCCGGCCGGCGCCGCGGCCGAGGTTGTGGGGGTGTGGGCAGTGAGCCGGGAACAGCTTGTCGGACCCGTGGTCTACGGTCAGCACGTGCCTGAAGAGCCCGCCATCCCCACGCCCGGCGACCCCGACGCCTCCCTGGCCACCCAGGGTGCGCCCGCGGTTGCGGACGAGGCTGCGGCGGCCGAGGGTGCGGTCGCGGCCGTGGACGAGGCCGCGGAGGCCGACTCCGGCAAGTTCACCGTGCGGCTCACGAACTTCACCGGGCCCTTCGACCTGCTGCTGCAGCTCATCGGCAAGCACAAGCTCGACGTCACCGAGGTGGCGCTGCACCAGGTCACCGACGACTTCATCGCGTACATCCGCGGCATGGGCGACGACTGGGACCTCGGCGAGGCCAGCGAGTTCCTGCTGGTCGCGGCCACCCTGCTCGACCTCAAGGCGGCCCGCCTGCTGCCCGCCGCCGAGGTCGAGGACGAGGAGGACCTCGCCCTGCTCGAGGCCCGCGACCTGCTGTTCGCCCGCCTCCTGCAGTACAAGGCGTTCAAGGAAGCCGCCGCCCACATCGCCGAGCTCGAGAGCACCGGAGCCCGCCGCTGGCCACGCGCGGTCTCCCTCGAGCCCCGGTACGCCGAAGCGCTGCCCGAGCTCGTCCTCGGCATCGGCGCGGACCGCCTGTTCAAGCTGGCCCTCAAACAGTTCACCCCCAAACCGGGCCCGCCGCAGGTGTCGATCGCCCACATCCACCAGGTGCGCGTCAGCGTCCGCGAACACGCCAACCTGCTGCGCGAACGGCTCCGCCGCGCGGGCACGGCGACCTTCACGCTGCTGGTCGCCGACTGCGAGAACACCCTCGAGGTGGTCGCCCGCTTCCTGGCGCTGCTCGAGCTGTACCGCGAGGGTCTGGTGGACTTCGAGCAGCCGGTCTCCCTGGACGAACTCACCGTCCGATGGATCGGCGGCGACGATGCGGGCGCCGACCTGGACATCGACGACTACGAGGGCACCCCGCCCGAGCCCGACACCGCCGCCACCGACCCGGACGCCGCGGAGGTGGAGGCCGTGGCTTCTGGTCTCGAGGGTGCGGACGTGGACGCCGTCGCTTCTGGTCCGGAGGTTGCCGACGCGGACGCCGTCGGTTCCGGTCCGGAGGGCGCGGACGTGGATGCCGTGGGCGCGGAGCCGGCGCTTGCGGACCGGGATGGGCCGGACAGCGGGCCGGAAGCTTCATCGGATGAGGACTCGGAGAAGGACGCATGACCGACGAACGCCCCGATTCGCTCGCCGCGCAGGCGGCCTCCTGGGTCCCGCCCTGGGAACGCGCCCAACGACCCCCGGACCCCGCCTACGCCGCAGCGCACACCGTCGAGCATGACGACGACGAGGAGTCGCCGGCGCAGGGACCGGATGACGACGGCGCCGGTGACGTTCCGCCGGAGCTGCCGCCCGTGCCCGGTGAGGCCGGCGGGCCCGCCACCGTCGACGCTCCGCGGGAGGTGCCGGGCGAGGAGGAGCCCGAGCCCACCGATCTCGGCGCCGGGCCGGAGGTGCCGATCCCCGATGCGATCGAGGAGGCGTCCGAGCACGAGATCGGGTCGTCGCCGCTGGTCGACGCGCCGCTGCCGGAGGAGGGGGACGATGCCGGGGACGTGTTCGACCAGGCGGCCGACGACGACCTGAGCGACGACGCCGAGGCCGATCTGCCGTTCGCCGAGGAAGTGCCCGGGCCGGACGAGGACGAGGACGAGCCCGAGGACGCCCAGCCCGTCGAGGACATCCAGCCCGTCGAGGACGCCCAGCCCGTCGAGGACGCCCGGGCCGGAGAGGACGACACCCGGCCCGCCGCCGGGGGCGCTGAGCTCGCTGCCGGGGGCGCTGAGCCCGCCGCCGGAGGCGCCCAGCCTGGGGGCGCGGCGCGGGGGGACGGCCGGGGGGTCGAGCAGGACGCCGCTGCGGAGCCGGCTGGGCGGGGCTCCGGCGGGGCTTCGGTGCCCGGGCAGGCGCGGCGCGGCCGGTCAGCCGGTGCTGCTTCTGTCGCGGACTCGGCCCGTACCGTCGAAGAAGTAGAGCTCAAGCCCCTCGATGATCAGGAATTGCGGGCGGCGCTGGAAGCGATTCTGCTCGTCGTCGACGAGCCCGTCGCCGAGATGCAGCTGGCGCAGATCATGGAGCAGCCGACCGAGCGGGTCGCCGCGATGCTGGAGGACATCTCCGCGCGGTACACCGCGGCCGGGCACGGGTTCGATCTGCGGCGGGCCGCCGGGGGGTGGCGGTTGTACACCCGGCCGGAGTACGCGCCGTATGTCGAGCGGTTCGTGCTGGACGGGCAGTCGGTGCGGCTCACGCAGGCCGCGCTGGAGACGCTCGCGGTGGTCGCCTACAAGCAGCCGGTGACGCGGTCGCGGATCTCGGCCATCCGCGGTGTGAACTGTGACGGCGTGATGCGTACCCTTGTCACGCGCGGCCTCATCGAGGAATGCGGCACCGAGGGTGAGACCGGGGCATTCCTGTACCGGACCACGGCGCTGTTCCTCGAGAAGCTCGGCCTCAACTCGGTGGACCAGCTACCCCCGCTGGCCCCGTTCCTGCCCGACGACGTGGAAGAAGTGCTCGATGCCTCAGGTTGATCCGGACAACTCCGTGCGGCTGCAGAAGGTCCTCGCAACCGCCGGCGTCGGATCCCGGCGCGCCTGCGAAGATCTCATCTTTCGCCGGCGCGTCACCGTCAACGGCCGCGTGGCCAAGCTCGGCGACAAGGTCGACCCGGCCACCGCGGAGATCCACGTCGACGGGCAACGCGTGGTGACCGACACCAAACTGGTGTACCTGGCGATGAACAAGCCCCGCGGCGTCGTCTCCAGCATGGACGACGAGAAGGGCCGCAACGAGCTCGCCGACTTCCTCGGCACGTTCGAGCAGCGCATCTTCCACGTCGGCCGCCTCGACGCGGACAGCGAAGGCCTGCTGCTGCTCACCAACGACGGCGCGCTGGCCCACAAGCTCATGCACCCCTCGTACGGGGTCTCGAAGACCTATCTCGCCGAGGTCGCCGGTCCGCTGCCGCGCAACGTCGGCCGTCGGCTGCTGGCCGGGGTCGAGCTGGAGGACGGGCCGGCGAAGGTCGACGCGTTCAAGCTGGTCGACGCGATCGGCAAGACCGCGCAGGTGGAGATCACGCTGCACGAGGGCCGCAAGCACATCGTCCGGCGGATGATGGACGAGGTCGGTCACCCGGTGTCGCGGCTGATCCGTACGGCGGTGGGGCCGATCCGGCTGGGCGACATGCGCCCGGGCGGCTTCCGGCACCTGTCCAACGCGGAGATCGCGGCGCTGTTCAAGGCGGTCGGCGAGTAGAGCGGTGGAGGATCCCGAGGAGGTCGCCGCGGGCCTCACCGACCTCGACAACGTCACCGACGTCTGGGCCGCGGCCGACCGGCGCCTCGCCGCCGGGGACGCGGCCTACGTCGCGGACCTCGGCATCGCGGTGTGGCAACGGTACGGCCGGGACCCGGCACCGCCGTGGCAGTCCACGAGCGTCTTCGACCACATCCTGCGGCTGCTGACCCTGACACCCGGCGTGATCGAGCAGGCCCTGCGGCTGATCTCGATCACGCTGGACCGCCGCCGATGCCGGTACGCGGCCTCCCTGCTGGCCTCCGCCCACCCACCCCGGGCGCTGGACGCGGTGTTCAGCGGGGTCGCCGCCGAAGAACTGCGTGCCTGCCTGCTGCAGGAAATCGTGCTGCGCGGCGGGTCGGTGGACCATCCGTGGACGGAGTCGTCGCATTGGCGGCACCACCCGCTCGCCTGGCTGCCCCGATCGCTGACACCGATGGAGGGGCGGCCGGACCTTCCGGCGTACAGCCGCACCGGCGGAAGCGGCCCGGTGCCGAGCCTGACGGCACCGCCCGCGCGCAACCGCGGGCCCGTGCCCGCTGCCCGGGAGACCACCACGGACACCGAGGCGGCCGCCATCAGCTCGGCGGTGGCGAACTGGACCGAGCGATCCAACGGGCGCATCGAGGCGCGCACCTTCGCCCTCGACGGCGACCTCGACCCCGGCGCGGTCGGCGGCCTGCTGCGCAGCCTGCGGCTCGCGAGCTTCGAAGATCCGAAGACCGAGCCCGGCCCGTGCACGGTGACGCAGGTCTGGCAGCTGCTCTTCACGGCTGCCTCGTGCGGGGGCGCCTACGGCGACGCACAGCACGGGGCGTACGGGCGGTTGCTCGCCTGGCGATCGGTCGCCGCGCTGGCCGGAGCCCCGCACGGCGCCTCCGCCGTCGAGGTGGAGGCGCTGGCACAGCAGTGTTCGTGGCACTCGTACGCGCTCGCGACCGACTGGTTCGAGGACGTGACCTGGGACGTCGGCCTGGCGGCCGGGTCACCGGACCGGCGCCGGCTGACCGTGCTCGCCGCCACCGACACCGACTGACGGGTTTCTCAGAAGCGCACCTGGCTCGTGTCGCTCAGGCCCTCGACGATCGCGCGGGCGACCGGCGACGGGTCCGAGCCGTCCAGCGCGAACCCCTCGGCGTGGATCGCGGGCTGCGCCATCATCCGCGGCTCGCCGCCCCGGTGCGGCCACGTCGCCGTGTGCACGATGAACGGGTGACACAGGAAGACGTCGCCGGCCGCGCCGGTCGCCTCCGCCGTCGTCCGGCAGAACGTCGACTCGCGCAGCAGCGGCGCGATGTCGCCGCCCGGCATACCGGCTTCCCCCTTCGTGGCCAGGGCCGCCGCGGCGTACCGGTGTGAGCCCAGGATCAGCTTCGTCGGCGCGTCGCCCGGCCCCACGTCCGAGAACAGGAACAGCGCGAGCAGCCCGCGGTCCCGCGACCGCACGTTGGCCCACCAGTCGGAGCCGCCCCACCAGGACCCTTCGATGTGCCAGCCCACCTCGCCCGGATACTCCTCGGACGGGAACCGCACCGGCACCGTGCCACCGACGTCCGGGTTGGCGCTCCACCGACCGGCGCCGACAAGCTCGTCGTACGCGGCGCTGAGCGCGGGAGACGCGGCGGCCGCCCGGAACGGCGGCCCGCCCGGGGTGTCGATCCGGATCGCCGGGCGCTGCCACGTGGCCCGGTCGTCGCGCCGGACGCCGTGCTCGGCGAGCGCGTCCCAGATGCGGTCCCGGCAGGCTGCGGCGGTGCCGGCGTCGAACGCGCCGCGGACGACGGTGTAGCCGTCACGTACGAAGCCATCGACGTCCATGCAGCCATGCTCGCCCTCGACCCAGCAGCCTGTCGACCGAATTGCCCACCGGCTGGACACCGCAAAGTCAGCGTCAGGCCTGTGCCGGCCGGCGCATTCCCCGCCGGCCGGACACCGCAGTCAGCATCAGGCCGGCGCCGGGGGAGCGCGCCCCCGCCGGCCAGCCGACCCGTGACCGGCTCGCCGAGCCGGACCACCGCCAGCACCGCCACCGCCAGCACCGCCACCGCCAGCGCCTCCGCCGCCAGCGCCTCCGCCGCCAGCGCCTCCGCCGGCGCCAGCGTCGTCGCCACGACCGGCGCCGTGGTCGCCATCCCGCGAATCCACAACCGGTGCCATGGGCGCTTGCCGGAGTCCGTTCCGCCTCGCCGGCCGCCGTCGACCTTCTCGCCCCGCCGCTTGCGGGTCTGCCCGTCGGCCGTACTTGTGAAGTGGGAAGCCGGACCACCCGCGGCCGGGCGAAATCCTGTCGGAGGGACCGGGCACAATAGGACCGTTCGTCTTCCCCGGCTTTGGAGGTCACGGTGGCGCAAGCAGTACGGCCCGAGCGGTGTGTGGTGGCCGTCGACGGTCCCTCGGGATCGGGCAAATCCACCGTTTCCCGGCGCCTGGCGACGGCGATCGACGGCATCTACCTGGACACTGGGGCGATGTACCGGGCCGTGACCTGGGCCGTTCTGCAGGCCGACGTCGATCTCACGGACACCGACTCGATCATCAAAGTCGCGCAGGAGACGGACCTCTCGATCGGCACCGACCCGCGGGCGCCGCACTTCGAGGCCAACGGGGTGGACGTCGACGCGGCCATCCGCGGGCCCGAGGTCACCGGCGCGGTCTCGGCCGTCGCCGCGATCCCGCAGGTACGCGCCATGCTCGTGCAGTTCCAGCAGGACATCATCGCCGGCGCCCCGCGTATCGTTGTCGAGGGCCGCGACATCGCATCCGTCGTGGCGCCCGACGCCGACCTCAAGGTGTACCTGACCGCGTCCGCCGCGGCCCGCGCCCAGCGGCGCAGCGCCGAGGACGCCACCGACGTGGCCGCGACCGAGGCCGACCTGGCCCGGCGCGACAAGCTCGACTCGTCGCGCGCGGCCGACCCGCTCCAGCAGGCCGCCGACGCGACCGAGCTCGACACCACGGGCCTGGGCATCGACGAGGTCGTCGAGCGGCTCCTGGACATGCTGAACAGCAAGGTGAGTAAGTGACTGACTTCCCCGTCGACCTCTCCGAGTTCGACGACGTGACCTTCAGCGACGGCACCACGGTCGACGGCGACGAGCCGGCCGGCCCGCAACCCGTCGTGGCCATCGTCGGCCGCCCCAACGTGGGTAAGTCGACCCTGGTCAACCGCATCATCGGCCGCCGCCAGGCGGTGGTCGAGGACGTCCCGGGCGTCACCCGCGACCGAGTCCCGTACGACGCCCAGTGGAACGGCCGCCGCTTCACCGTGGTCGACACGGGCGGCTGGGAACCCGACGCCAAGGACCGCGCGGCCGCCATCGCCGCCCAGGCCGAGATCGCCGTCCAGACCGCCGACGTGGTCGTCTTCGTGGTCGACGCCACCATCGGCTCGACGGACATGGACGAAAAAGCCGTCCGCATGCTGCGCCGCAGCAACAAGCCGGTCATCCTCGTCGCGAACAAGGCCGACAACCAGGCCATCGAGCTCGAAGCCACCTCGCTGTGGTCCCTCGGCCTCGGCGAGCCGTACCCGATCTCGGCCCTGCACGGCCGAGGCTCCGGCGACCTCCTCGACGCCATCCTCGACGCGATGCCCCCGGCGCCCCCCATCATCGAGGGCGGCCCCCGCGGTCCCCGCCGCGTCGCGTTGGTGGGCCGCCCCAACGTGGGCAAATCCTCGCTGCTCAACCGCCTCGCCCGCGAAGAGCGCGCGGTGGTCGACTCGGTCGCCGGCACCACCGTCGACCCAGTTGACAGCCTGGTCGAGATGGACGGCGAAATCTGGCAGTTCGTCGACACCGCAGGCCTGCGCAAGCGCGTCAACCAGGCCTCGGGCACGGAGTACTACGCGTCGCTGCGCACCGCGGGGGCCGTCGAGGCCGCCGAGGTGGCAGTGGTCCTCCTGGACGCGGCAGAGGTGATCTCCGAGCAGGACCAGCGGGTGCTGACCTCGGTGGTCGAGGCGGGGCGGGCGCTGGTCATCGCCTTCAACAAGTGGGACCTGGTCGACGAAGACCGGCGGTTCTACCTCGACAAGGAGATCGACCGGGAGCTCAAGCGGATTCCCTGGGCGATCCGGGTGAACATCTCGGCCAAGACCGGCCGCGCGGTGGACAAGTTGGCGCCGGCCATCCGCCGTGCTTTGGCCAGCTGGGAGAAGCGCATCCCGACCGGGGCGCTGAACCAGTGGCTGACCGCGCTGACGCAGGCCACCCCGCACCCGGTGCGGGGTGGGCGGGCTCCTCGAGTGTTGTTCGCTACGCAGGCCGGGGTGGCTCCTCCGCGGTTCGTGCTGTTCACGACCGGGCCGTTCGATGCCGGGTATCAGCGGTTCGTGGAGCGCAAGCTGCGAGAGGAGTTCGGCTTCGAGGGCAGTCCGGTGGAGGTCGCCGTACGGCCCCGGAAGAAGCTCGGGCCTGGGGGGCGGGGGAAGGCGCACGGGTGATCCGCAGCTCCCGGCATGCCGGTGTGAACTGGGTTGAGGTGCTGGGGTAGGGTAGTTGTGTTGCCGCGCGCTGGGGGATCTCGGGGCGTGGCATCGGGCTGTAGCGCAGCTTGGTAGCGCACTTGACTGGGGGTCAAGGGGTCGCAGGTTCAAATCCTGTCAGCCCGACAGCGAAGGGGTTTTCGCAGGTCAGAGACTTGCGGGGGCCCCTTTTTCGTGTCTGGCGACGTCAGCCGGGTCGAGCACGCCGCTTGTAGACCCCTTGACTCGGCAGGTGACGAGAGATGCCCCTACTGAAGCTCGACCGACTGTGCGACGGCCTGGAGTCCGGCGACTGGGCCGGCTTCCTGCGCGACTGGGACCGCGCCCTGCGGGCCGGGAATCACCCGGAGACAACCCGCTACAACTACCTCCTCGCGGCCGCCCAATTGGCGAAGTATCTGGCCGACGAGTCGCCCGATCCGGACGCGGATGACGCCGCGCAGGACCCGACAATGGTGACGAAAGCGCATGTCGAGTCGTTCCAGGCGTGGATGATCGAAACGCGGTCGCCGTCGACCGCGTTGAACAAGCACAAGTCGTTGCAGCAGTTCTTCAAGTACCTCCTCGAGGAAGAGGAGATCGACAAGTCGCCGATGGCCCGGGTGAAGCAGCCGCAGACCCCGCAGAAACTTGTGCCGATCATGGGTGACGACGACACGAAGAAACTGCTTGACGGCACCAAGGGCAAGACGTTCATGTCGCTTCGGGACGAGGCGCTGATCCGGCTGTACTACAACACGGGCGCCCGGCTGTCCGAGATCGGCAATCTGCTCTTGACCGATCTGGACATGAACACCGAGTCGGTGCACCTACACGGCAAAGGCGCCAAGGACCGCCGGGTGCGTTTCGGCCCCAAGACCTCGCGAGCGATCGCTCGGTATCTGCGGGCCCGGGCGAAGCGGAAAGGCGCCGCTGACGTGCCGCATCTGTGGATGGCCGAGAAAGGCGCGAAGCCTTTGTCCCCGAACGGCATCAAGCTGATGCTCAAGCGCCGCGGTGCTGCCGCCGGCGTGACGAATACGCACGCGCACCGGTGGCGGCACAACTTCGCCCACGAATGGCACAAGGGCGGCGGGAACACCGGCGACCTGATGCTGTTGCTGGGGTGGGCGTCGGAGGACATGCCGCGTCGCTACGGCGCTAGCGCGGCGGCGGAGCGTGCGCAGGAGCTCCAGGTGCAGATGGGCATCGGCGAGCGGGTCTGATCGGTTCACCGGCTGCGGCGGCGCGTAGGGTCGCCGCAGCCGGATCAGCCGCCGGGGGAGTGGTGGGGGAGGAGTTAGGGGAAGACAGCCGCAGACAGCTTTCGCCTGTTGCGCCGCAGCTCGGATGATCGAACGAGCGCCGCGCGTACGGGCTCGTGGTGCGATACGTGCCCTTGTACGTAGTCAAGGGATGCACGGTGTCGGCCCGGCGAATGTCTGCGAGGTGGATGTGTTCGATCTGCAGAAGGTCTGCCGCGATGTGCCGCCCGCCTGGTTCGATTACCTGCGGGACTGGGACCGGATGTTGCGGTCCGGGAACTATCCCGAGACCACCCGCTACAGCTACCTTCTCGCCGGTGCGCAGCTGAGCCGGTTTCTCGTCGACAACGCCGAACCGCTGGGCGCCGAGGACGCGGCGGAGGATCCGACCGAGGTCGAGCGCGGGCACATCGAGGAGTTCCAAGCCTGGATGGTGCGGACCCGTTCGGCGTCGACGGCGTTAAACAAGCACAAGGGGTTGCAGCAGTTCTTCCGGTGGCTGACAGAGGAAGAAGACCTGGAGCGTTCGCCGCTGGCCCGGGTCCGGCAGCCGAAGACCGCCCAGACGCTGATCCCGATCCTCGGCGACGACGACACCGCGAAGATCCTGGCCACCTGTAAGGGCAAGGACTACCTGTCGGTGCGCGACGAGGCGATCATTCGGCTGTTCTATAACACCGGCGCACGGCTGTCGGAAGTCTCCGGGCTTCAGCTCGATGACGTGGACCTCAACAGCGACTCGCTGTTGTTCCACGGCAAGGGCATGAAGGACCGACGGGTGCGGTTCGGCCCGAAGACCGGCCACGCTCTGACCAAGTTCCTTCGAGCGCGCAGCCAGCGTAAGTCGGCCTCGTCGACGGCGATGTGGTTGCCGGCTCGAGGCGCGGTGCCGCTGTCGAGCAACGGCATCAAGCTCATGCTGCGCCGGCGCGGAGTCCTAGCCGGGGTGGACAACGTCCATGCGCATCGGTGGCGGCACAACTTCGCGCACGAGTGGAAGCTTGCCGGCGGTGACACCGGCGATCTGATGCTGGTGCTGGGTTGGTCCTCGGACGATATGCCGCGCCGATACGGCGCGTCAGCAGCAGCCGAGCGAGCCCAGGCGACCCACGCGCGGCTGCGAATCGGCGAACGAGTCTGAACGGGGGAGACAAGTCATGGCGTTGACCGCGAAGCAGCGATCGAGGCGGGCGCGGATCGCCGCGCACGCCTCGTGGGCGAACACGGCCGATCGGCAAGGCCGCACAGCGTCGGGGACGGCGTCGTTCCTGGCCCGGTTCGAGAAGCGGGTCGATCCGCTCGGTGTGCTGGAGCCGGAGGTGCGGAAGACGATGGCGCTGCATGCGCGGCGGGCGTACATGCTGCAGCTGGCGGAGCGTTCGGCGAAGGCGCGAGCCCGGGCCGCGGTTGGTGACGGCTGATGTCCCCGTTCGAGGTACCAGCTCGGCTGCGGTACGCGGGGCGCGCGACGATCGAAGCGGCACCGTGGTTCGAGATCAGCAAGGCGACATGACCCGCGTCTACTTGAGAAGGAGACCATCGTGACCAACTATGCCGTCGACGAGGACACCGGAACGCTGCTGCGCATCTGGCCGACGGGACGAGGGCAGCGTGCGGCGGTGGTGGGCAGTTTGCCCACTACGGCCGCGGTGGAGGACCGGTTACGGCTCGCTGCGACTCTGACGTCTTTGTCCGAAGCGTTGTGGCGGTGCTACACCCATCCTGGCCTCGCGGCCGACGACCGAGGGGACGGCAACGGTGAGGGCTGGCGGCGCGAACAGAGCCGGGAGGCTTTCTCGCAGCTGGTCGGCTTCGTCAGGGAGCCGAATCTGCCCGGGGAAGACGGGGTCATGATCGAGAGTTACGACCCCGTCGAAGAATGGTCTCATCGCGTCGGCCGGGCGGTCCGCGCCGTTGGCGACGCGCAGGTGCTCGAGGCGGTCAGTGCGGACGTCGCCGCGGAGATTGAAGCGGTCGAGTCCGCCGAGCGCGGTGACTTGGGTGGTCGGGCCCAGCAGGCGGTGGTGTTGAGTCGCACCGATGTGAGCCCGGTCCAGGTCGCCGCCGCCGATGGCATTCTGGCGCTGGATCCGTTGGATCGCGAGCGGCTGTTCCTCGACGTCGACCCGACGGCGGCGGCGGTGGCGGTGGCGCACTGGCTCAAGGCGGCCGCCGATGTCGTCGCCGAGGTGTCCGGCATGTCGCCGGACCAGGTGTTGTACGCCGCCGATGACCTCGAGGCTTTGCCGGTCGAGACACCGAGCGAAGTCTTGGAGCTGTTCGACTTCAGTAACACCTCCTACGGCGTAGTAGTGGAAATGGTCCGCGCGGCGATGGACGTGGGTGAGGGGGTCCTGGCTGACCTTGGTGCCTTTCTGGTCGCGCATGACACCGGAGACGACAACGACGATGCCGACGACGAGGCGGCGCCAGTACGGCTGACCCCGCTGGACCCGCGGCGGCCCGCGGTGGACTTGCTCGAGGATCTGCTCACCGGCATCCGCGCCTGCCGTCTGGTTTACGAGGAATACGCCGGGGCCGGAGACGCGGCATCGACCGACGCGCAATTCTGTGCGGCGGTTCGTGAGGAAGCGAGGAAGAACTACACCCGTCTGATGTGAGGACGAGCTCGGCAGCACGGCGGCACGTGTTCCTCGCGTACTCTTACGCGAGGCACATGGTGCCGTCTCTGCCTTGCCTCCCCGCCGCCGCCGTCACACTGGCAGTGTGGGGGTCAGGGGTTCGAGTCCCCTCAGCTCCACCCTTCTGAGCAGGGCAAATGCACCGTCTGACTCTCCAAGTTAGACGGTGCGATTTTTTTTGCGCACACATGTGCACACCTGACGATCTTGAAGTCGGGCCCCGACGGTGCTGCCAGGGGGCTGGATTCTAGGCACTAAACCGCCTCTGAGCTGCGTAAACTCTCGAGGGCGACTGTGTTTGGCCTTAGGGTGGGTCGCTGACATGCCTGTCTAAATCCTGGGCTCCAGTGGCCCAAATCACATCCTGCTGCTCGGCGGGCCGGCCTTCCTGTGGCGGGCTTGGACCTCCCACCAGCCTCCCCTGGGTCCTCTCCAAGGCGCCAGTTCGCCTCAGGCAGGACAGCCCCGGACAGTGTCAGTTAGGGCCTCTGCGGGTGTCTCCAGCCGCCAACCTCGGCAAGGCTCGGAAGAGCCAGCACGAGCCTTCCTCGGGGCTCCGACTGGCAGCCGCGGACACCTTCGTAGCGGTCCGGCCCTACGGCTGGCCTCCACGGCCGCACCACAGGCGTCCACACGACGGGGAGGACCGAATGCCAGAGCACGATGCCCAGCAACCGCCACACCGGGACGCCGACCAGGATCTCTATTTCTCCGTAGAGCAGGTGGCGGCCCAGCTGAAGGTCTCAGCACGATGGCTCGCCGATCAGTGCCGTGATGGCCGAGTCGAGCACGTGCACCTCGCAAGGAAGCGCAAGTTCACTGCCGCGCAAGTTCAGAAGCTCCTCGACAGCCATACGGTCAAGCCGGCAGAGGTTCGAGAGCAAGAACTAGGGCATGAGCGAGCGGTGCAACGCGTGCGCCGGGAACGCGCGCGACAGCGCCGCTAGAGCCGCCTAATACGCACCTGAGTGACCTCGGGAAGGGCCTGACTCCCACAAGAATTCCTGTGGGGGTCGCCCCTCCCTGACCGCAATCAAATTGCGCTCCGACCTCCCGAAGACTGTATCCCGGCGGCGCCTACACCGCCAGCGGCACGACAGCTCTATGTCGTCGATGCGTGCAAGTAACTCAATGGGGACCAAGTGAATAGCACACCAAACACCCTCTCGGCAGCAATCGCCTGGCTGGATGCAGGTTGCACAGTCATCCCTATTCGCGCAGACGGGAGTAAGGCGCCTCTCGTCCCATGGCGCAGTTATATGCACGCACCGCCAGATCGAAGACAAGTCGAAGAGTGGTTTACGGGCAATCCCCCGGGAATGGCGATTGTGTGTGGCAGCGCCTCCTCGGGGCTTGAGATGCTCGAGTTGGAAGGCCGCGCAGTCGACGAGGGGCTGGGGCAGGCGCTGATTGAGCTTCTAGCCGAAGCTGGTTTAGCCGATCTGTGGAAACGCATAACTTCCGATGGCTACTGGGAGAAGACGCCATCGGGTGGAGTCCATATCCTCTATAGGATCGCCGATGCCGCGGTCGATAGAAATCTCAAACTTGCGCGGCGACCCGCGACCGAGTTCGAGCTTTCAATCGATGCGACTGACAAAGTCAAGACCCTTGCCGAAACCCGAGGCGAAGGCGGCTACACCATCGTCGCCCCGTCCTACGGCACCGTGCACGAATCACGCCGCCCGTGGGTGACTCTGAACGGATCAACCCCAGCGCGGATTCCGACCATCAGCGTGACCGAACGTGCGGCATTGTTGGACGCGGTTCGAGCACTTGATGAAATGCCGGCCCCGCCGCCCGCCGCGCAGCCTCGTCTGCCTGCGCCGCCAACCGGACAGGACGTCACACCAGGGGATGACTTCGAGCGCCGCATGGATTGGAGCGACCTATTGGTGCCAGCTGGGTGGACGCTCGTACACGCGATGGGACGTACGCGGTATTGGCGCCGCCCAGGGAAAAGCACTGGAATCTCTGCGACGACGGGCCGCGCTGACGACCGCGACCGCCTCTTCGTCTTCAGCAGCAGTACAGAGTTCGAGACGGAGACCCCGCTGACGAAGTTTCACGTCTTCGCGGTCCTGCACCATGGCGGAGACCACCGCGCTGCCGCCCGGGCGCTGCGCCAGGACGGATACGGCCGACGTCTCGATACGCATTCGGGGCCAGGCGGCTCGGGTTCCGGCTCCGGGCTCCGAGATGCTCAGGACGCGGCGCCACTCCGCGCCCGTGTCGTACGGGAAGCGGTGTCGCCACCGGCGGCATGGGGACCGACGGAAGACGGGCTGGCGCGGGCCCTGGTCGCCCACCACGGCCACGAGCTGAGGTATTGCCCTCAGCGGGGAGCTTGGCTGCTGTGGTCGGGGCATCGGTGGGTCTGGGATGACGCAGAACGCCACAGGGAGTACGTGAGGGAGCTGGCTCGGCAGTTGCCCGGCGCCGGCGGCTGGCGTCGTTTCCGATCTCAGGCGTTGTCCGCCGGTGGAGTGTCGGGCGTGGTGCGCCTGGCGCGGTCTGACCCCGCGGTGACCGTGTCCTTGGCCGCGTTGGACGCCCGTCCTTATGAGCTGAACACCCCGGCAGGTGTGGTGGACCTGCGGACCGGTGAGGTTGGCGCCGCGGACCCGGAGCTTCTGCACACGCGATCAACAGCGGTGGCGCCGGACTTCGAGCGGCAGTCGGAAGTCTTCGACGCCTTCCTGCATGACACCTTCGGCGGGGACGACGAGCTGGCCGGCTACGTGCAGCGGTTGATCGGAGTTTCGGCCATCGGCAGCGTCCTCGAGCAGCTGCTTCCGTTCGCGGTCGGTCCTGGAGCCAATGGCAAGTCAACGCTGTTGGAAGCGGCGATGCATGCCCTCGGTCGGGGTGACGACGGCTACGCGCGGGCGGGGTCGTCGGAGATGTTGATGGTGCGCAAGCACGCCGAGCATCCAGCGGAACTGGCGCAGCTGTCCGGTGCGAGGTTGGTGGTTTGTGCGGAGCTCGACGAGGGGCAGCGTTTCGCTGAGGCGCGGGTCAAGCAGCTGACGGGCCGGGATTCGTTGTCGGCGCGGTTCATGCGGCGGGACTGGTTCACGTTCGAGCCGAGTCACACGCTGTGGCTGCTCGGCAATCACCTGCCGGCGGCTCGGGCGGGCGGGCCGGCGTTCTGGCGGCGGATCCGGGTGCTGCCGTTCAACCGCGTGGTGCCGCCGCAGCGACAGGACAAGCAGCTTGGGGAGCGCCTGGCGCAGGACGCTTCTGCGATCTTGGCGTGGATCGTCGCGGGGGCTGCGGCATATCACCAAGGCGGGCTTCGCGAGCCGGTATCGGTGTCTAGGGCGACTGAGGCGTACGCCCGGGATCAGGACACGGTTGGCCGTTTCGTCGACGAGCAGTGCCATCGTCAGCCCGGGTCAGTGGGTGTGCGGATTGCTGTCAGTGTGCTGCGGGAGGCGTACGAGCAGTGGTGCGAGCAGTTGGGCGAGCGGCCGGTGTCGGCAAAACGCCTGACTCAGGAGCTGCAGAGCCGTTTCGGTGTCGCTGACGCGCGGGGCGGCAAGGGGCAGCGTTTCTACACCGGCATTGCACTGCTGGAGGCTGATGATCCCCAGGCCGTCCTGCCGGTCGAGTCGTGATCAGCGGTACTGCTCGTCGCCGCCGAGGGGTGACAGGTGACAGATGTTCCCGGGTTTCCCGGTTGACGGCTATTACACGCGCGGGCGCGCGGGCATGTGGTGCGCGCGCGATGCCGGTCAGCCTGCGATGGCGGGATGATCTGTCACCCGTCACCCACCACGGTTCTGTCGGGAAGCCGACATCTCACTCAGTGACCGATGCCGATACGGCGGGTTGTGTCGCACGCGGATCTTGCACCAGGATGTCCGGCATGGGGGGTCCGGAATACCGGCGAGGAATGCACCAGTTGGGCCGCGGTACATGGGCCTATCTCAGTCCACCGGGCACGTGGGGGTGGAGCAACTGTGGTCTGCTCGTCGATAGCGACGTTGCGCTGCTGGTGGACACGCAGTTCGACTTGCCGTTGACGCGGGAACTGCTGGCGGCCGCGGCCGAGGTCGCGCCGGGGGTGGAGATCGGCACAGTGGTGACGACGCACGCGAACGGCGATCACTGCTGGGGCAATGAGCTCCTCCCGCGAGCGGAGGTGGTGGGCTCGTCGGCGTGCGGGCACGGTATGGCGCACGAGGTGCAGCCGGCCGAGTTGGCGGCGCTGAGCGGCCCCGGGGCGCCTGCCACACCGCTCGGCGATTACATGCGCCGACACTTCGGCTCCTTCGACTTCGAGGGCATCACAGTGACGCCTCCGACGCGCACCTTCCATGGTCACCTTGACCTGACCGTGGGACACCGGCGGGTCGAACTCCTGGAGGTCGGACCGGCGCACACCGACGGCGACGTGATCGTCCATGTGCCTGACGCGGGTGTCGTGTTCGCCGGCGACATCTTGTTCATCGACGGGCATCCGATCATGTGGACCGGACCTATCGAGAATTGGATCACCGCCTGCGACCGGATCGCCGAGACCGGCGCGGAGCATGTTGTCCCCGGTCATGGACCCATGACCGACCAGGCTGGGGTGGCCGTGTTCCGGGGCTACCTCGAGTGGGTTGCCGAATGGGCTCAGAAGGCTTACGCGGCGGGCCTGCCGTACTGGGTGGCCGGCGCTCCGGACAGGGTGCCCGCGCCGTATGCCGGGTGGGGCAACCCAGAACGGCTGGTGATCACCATGGCTGCCGCTTACCGGGAGCTAGGTGAGGCACCCCACGAGCTGCTGGACGTGCTTGCGCGAGTTGCTGACGCTGAGCCGAAGTAGTCAGTGCGACCGCGTGGCGTCGTCGAGCTCGATCGGCACGAGCATCATCAGCCGGCTCGCCTGTGCTCGCAGTGGCGCGAAGGCGATCAGCTCGATCGGCTGCAGTCGTTTGTGTAGAGGCAGGTGCAGGTAGCGGTGGTCGCCGTCGGGGTGGGGGTAGGTGATCGGGTGCTGCTGGAAACGCCGGGCGTCCGGGTTGACGTCCAGGATCTCCTCGATCACCGCGGCGAGCCGCTTGTTCTCCGGCTGGCGTGCCTGAGCGAACTGCATCTGGGCGAACATCTGCGGTCCCCAGTCGGTGTCCCACTTGTGCAACTGTGTGCGGGCCTCGGGGAACGTGAAGACCCAGCGCATGATGTTGTTCTCGTGGCCCTCGACCCAAGGGAACCAGCGACTCATGTGCTCGTTGTAGGCGACGAGGTCCCACGCTTCGTCGTTGACGTAGGCCGGCCAGGGCTGGGCGTCGACGATGCGCTGGATCGTCTCAGTGGATCGCATCCTCGACTGGTGGATCGTAATGGTGAGCGCGTGCCCGGTGGCCAGGAAGAACAGCATGCTCTTCTCGGCCTCGTTCAGTCGGAGTGTGTAGGCCACGCGGGTGAGGAAGTCGTCGGAGTAGTTTTGCAGCACCCCGCGCTCGAGGGCGCTGTACCAGCCGACGCTGTAGCCGGTCAGTGCTGCGACGGTCTCTTTGCTGACGCGCCGGTGACGGCGTGCACGAGGTAGGGCCGCGTGCAGGCCGGGGATCTCGTCGGGGTTGAGCCGCAGCCGCCAGGCGTGAACATGGCGCGCGAGATCTTCGCTGAGTTCGGGCGGAGTCTGGCGGGAGGTCGTCGCATCGGTCGGTGGCTGAGCGGTCATCGCGCTTCCTCGGGCGTCGTCGCCATGGATGCCAAGGTACGAAACTCCTTCATGGAAGGATCGAACCTAGCAGCGTTGATCTATCGGTAAGGACCCCTTTCTGAAGATCGCTGCCGCTGGGCGCTCTGCCTTGGACGCTGCGGCCATGCCTTTGCGTGACAAGCAGACATTGCTAATTCCGGCAGTGTGACTGTGGATCTCACACTGTGTGGGCAAACGCCGTCGCAAGGTGCACGATATTGGCTTCATCACGGCGTGGGGGGCGTCCTCGATGGCCAAGGGCACTGTGACCAGCGGTTCCAGGGTTCGGCCGCCACGCATGGCGGAAGGGAACCCATGGGTCGGACTGCTCTGGTTGTCGGCGGTGCGCGAGGTATCGGCCTTGCGACGGCTCACGAGTTGATCAAGGACGGGCATCGCGTTGCCGTCACCTACCGTGACTCGAAGCCGCCTACGGACATCGTCTCTGTCCAATGTGACGTACGCAACACGGCATCAGTGGACGCTGCCTTCGCTCACGTGGAGCGCGAGATCGGTGCCGTGGAGATCGTCGTCGTAGCTGCCGGAGTTACCCGCGACAAGCTGCTGATGCGCATGGGCGAGGAGGACTTCACCGATGTCCTCGACACCAACCTGACCGCGGCGTTCCGCGCCGCCAAGCGCGCCAGCCGCGCGATGCTGCGCGCTCGGTGGGGGCGATTGGTCTTCATCTCGTCGGCGGTTGCAATGCGGGGAGAAGCCGGCCAGGCCAACTACGCGGCCTCCAAGGCGGGCCTCGTCGGGTTGGCCCGATCACTGACGCGTGAGCTCGGCAGCCGCAGCATCACGGCGAATGTCGTCGCGCCCGGCTATACCGAGACGGACATGACCGCGTCGCTGACAGAAGAGCAGCGCGAGCACATGCGTTCGCAGATCCCGCTCGGCCGAGCCGCCCAGCCGGAGGAAATCGCCGCTGCTGTGTCGTATCTGGCCAGCGACAAGGCCGCCTACGTCTCCGGCGCCATTATCCCCGTCGACGGAGGTGCCGGCATGGGTCATTGACGGGCCCGGCAGCAAGGGCCCGCATCAAGGAAAGCCAACATCACCATGGGGGACGATGTGCTGATCACCTGCAACAAACCGGCGATGACAACGACCGAGCCCGCGGAACCGAGTTCGATCGGGTCCGCTGCGATGACAGATGAGGAAGGAGACGAAGCGGGAATGGCGCCGGCCGAGGCGGCCGACAACGACTCAGGAGACGACTTCACCTACGGGCGGCGTTTGCGTCGCGCTCGGCTGGCCAAGCAGTGGTCCCAGCTACAGCTGGCGCACCGGATGCGCGAGGTCGGTGCCCAGCATCGCGGCGCCGCCACGCTGCACTCCTTGCTGATCATGATCAGCAAGTGGGAGAACGATCGCAAGCACCCGAACCAGTACAGCTTGCACCTGATCGCCGCTGCCCTCGAGATCGACGTGACCAGTCTTGGTCTGCCCGTCGATCACGACTTCGTCTTCTAGCCGACCGACCCGCATAAGGCACCTGCTTTGCCCTCACGTGGCCGTCAATTGCTGGCCGATGCCCAGCACGGCTTTTCTGCTAGTCGTCGTGCTTGACGCCGCTGAAGACGCTCAAGGCCCAGACCAGCACGCTGGCGTAGGTATGCAGCGCATCAGGGAACTCCACAAGCCGGCTTTCGCCACCGTCGTTGCCCGCAGCGACGGTGGCGATGTCGTCGTATGCCTCGGACCGGGTGCCCTGCATCTGATTCGTGATCAGATCGAGCAAATGCCGCCGTGCCTGGGCGATCATCGCGTTCTGCTCCGCAACTACCCGCGATGCGGCGTCGCAGCCTGCGAAGTCAACGTCCGGTAGATAGAGCCCAGCCGCGGTGATGAGGTCGGACGGAGCAATACGCTCCGAGCCGGGAAGCGGCGGCGGATTTCCCGCTGCGACAGCGACGGCCACCTGCGACGCATACACGGCATAGACCGTGCTGGCCCGGGCCAGCACGACGATTGCCTGCTCGAAATGTTGATCAGCGAGGCGCTGGAGATCAGTATTGACCTGCGCAAGCAGCATGCCCGCCCGGTGTCCGGTCCGCTGCGTCTCCAACGCGGACTCGACCTGCAGGGTAAAGGTCAGCGCCTGGTGCAGATGAACGGCGGCTTGATTGCACGCCGTGCCCATCTCCAGTAACGGCGCTCGCACGTCCGCTGGTAGCCGTAAGCCCATCTCGGGCTGCAACAGCTGGTGCGTGGTCAGCACCATCTGTGGCCGTCACCCCTCTCATCGGACTTACGAACGCCTGTCCACAGCAGATTCGCAGACTGTTGCAAGGTATCTATCCGGCGCGCTGCGCCGTGTCAAGAAGACCAAATTGGCAGCCGGAAGGACAGCCCCGGACAGCCTCGGTTAGCTACCCCGAACGCACGATGTCACCGAGGGTCGAACTCGTGGCAAACGTTGCTCCGACTGTAGACGTGCACCCCCTCCGCTCGGGAACAGCCCCCGGTGCGGGTGCACCAGTTCACGTACCTACGGCGATGCGGCCAGAGCTCCGGCGCGCCGTATCGGGCCTGGCCCGAGTTCCCCGCCGTCACCGCGCCGCGATCGTCCATCGCCTGCTCATCCTGGCCTGCCGCCGCGCGGAAGCCCAAGCCCAACGCGTTGAGCGCTGATCGTTCGTTCGGGCTCTCCTTCCGGCCCTCCATGCACGATGAAAGGTCCTGACCATGCGCCCGTATCACCTCATGGCCTGCCTGCTGGCCGCCGCGCCGATCACGACGGCGCTGGCCACACCTGCCACCGCTGCACCGCCTCGCCCGGATACGTCCACCGAGACAGCCGCGACGGCGACCGTCGGCCTCACCATCAGCCTGCGCAGTCCACACGAGCAGCAGCTGCGCTCGTACGCGGCTGCCGTGTCGACCCCGGGCAACATCCGCTACCGGCAGTACCTCACGACGGCCCAGCTCAGCCAGCGCTTCGGCGCCCGGCCCGGCGCGGCCAGACGAGTCAGCGCGTGGGCCAGTACCGCGGGCTTCCAGGTCGGCGCGTTGGACGCCACCGGCTCCCGCCTGCCGCTGACCGGCACCGCGGCCACGGTCAAGAAAGCGCTCGGCTCGATCCTCTACGACACCGTGCAGGACGGCGCCAGGGTCCGCGTCGCAACCGCCATCCACCTGCCACCGCGCATCGCTGACGACGTCGCGGCGGTCACCGGCCTGAACGAGCAGCCAGCCCAGCCGATGCACGTGCGACCGGCAACCGCGTTGAACACCAGCCGGAGCAGCTGTCTATCCGCGACCACGGCGACCGCGCTACTGGCCTCCTGCCTGGCTCGCCCCGCCATCGAGCAGAGCAACGTTACGGGCCGCCGGCCGCGCGTGGACGTCCGCGGAGCAGCCGGCGCCGCTGGCAACGGCAGCCCCGAAGGGTGGAGGCTGCCGCCGTTACAGCCGGTGCGGAACCCGGGGGTGTGCGCGACGTCCTGGGCCAGCCCCGACACCGCGCCGGTTCAGGATCGCAGCGGCGGGTCCGTGTCGATGCCGGTGTGCGGCTACACCGGGCCGCAACTACGGTCGCTGTACGGACTGCGCGCCGATGACGACGGCGACGGGCAGACCATCGTGATCGTCGGCGCCTACAACGAGGCGGCCACGCTGCGCGACGCCAACGCCACCTTCGCGCTCAACGGCGTCGCACCACTGCCGGCCAGCCGATACCGCGTCAAGACCTACTCGGGGAGTGAAGCGCGGGACCGCGGTTGTGACCGTGCCGCGTGGGGGTGGGAGCAGGCCGTCGACGTGCAGAGCGCCCACACTCTCGCCCCGGCCGCGACCATCATCTACGTCCCCGCCGCCGACTGCACCCGGCTCGGCGACACCCTCGCCCAAGCCATCGCCGACCCCCAGCTACGCGGCAGCGTGATCTCGAACTCATGGGGATACCCGGCCGAGGCGCTGAGCAACGACGAAGTCGCCGCCACCGACGCCATGCTCGCCCGCGCCGCCGTGCTCGGGACCGGCACCTACAGCGCCTCCGGGCTGTACGGCACCGCCACGACCAGCGGCATGCAGCTCCCAGACCGCGCCTACCCCGCGTCGTCGCCGTGGACAACCGCGGTCGGCGGCACCACCAGCGCTGTCGGCCCCGGCAATACAGTGCTGTGGCAAACCGGCTGGGCCAGCTCCGGCACCGCCCTGAACAGCGGCGCCCAGGACCCGACGGCCGGCCCCCTGGTCGCCGCCGCCGGTGGCGGCACCAGCGTCCGCGAATCTCGGCCCGCGTGGCAGCGCACCTCCACCGCGATGCGGCAGGTGCCCGACCTAGCCGCCCTCGCCGACCCCCACACCGGCCTGCTCGTCGGTACCACCCAAGACGGCCGCTTCGGCGCTGGGCCGGTCGGAGGGACCGGGCTGGCAACCCCGATCGTCGCGTCGCTGGCGGCTCTGGCCCAGGCCCGCAGCGGCCACCCAGCTGGCCTTATCGCGCCGGCATTGTGGGACCGACAGTCGCAGGGGTCCACGCTCATCGACATCACACATGTCGACGCCGCCGTGTGGACACCACAGCTGCCCGGCACGGCACCGGCGACGAGCGGCTACGTAGTCCGCGTTGACGCCGCCGACCAGCACACCGGCCCCGGCTGGGACCCCGTCACCGGCCTCGGCGCACCCGGACGCACGTTCCTGGCCGATGTCGGCTGACCCGCGGCGCTCGGCGTCGCAGAGCACGTCCCACCAGGAAGAAGCACGGGTGCGTGCCGTGCCAGCTATCACCTCTGCTTTTGACCATTTCCTGCACCCGCTGGAAAGCCGCGCGCGTCGCGTGCCGGTCCCACATCTTGCGGCGGCGACGCTGCAGGAACTCGTCGAGGTCACGGCACAAGCCGAGGTGCCCGGTGCGCCTCGAGACGATCACCAGGACCAGCCTGGCACTGGTCACACCGTTCACCCCCGGGCCCCTCTCGCGGTCTTCGACGCCGCCGGGGGAAGTCCCATCGCTCGGATCCGACCCGTCTGGGCCGGTAGTGAAGCATGGCTGCCGGTCATCGCGTGGCAACCGGGCTGGGTGCGGGTGCTGCTCCCGACGCGGCCGGGCGGTGCGACGGGCTGGCTCGACGCTAGCCGCGTCGCCACCGCCATCAGCCGCCACCGCCTCCACCTATCGCTGCGCACCGGCATGCTGCGCCTGCTGCACGGGGAGCACGTCGTAGGGGCCTGGCCAGCCGACTTGCACGCCGAGCCCCACACCGTCGCCGCCGGGCGGACCTTCGTCCTGGCGAGCGTACGGCGCGGACCAGTGACGCCACCGATGCTGCTGCGCCTGGCCGTTCACCTGCACGAGCGCGACGCGGGACTGCTCACCATCCACCCCCGATCACGCCCCGCAGGCAACCCCGCTGCGGGCAGAGGAATCAGCGTCCCCGACGAGGCGATGGCCGCTCTGCACGTCGTGCCGCCGGGCTGCCTCGTGCACCTCGAGATGCGCTGAGCCACCACCTTCGCGCACCCACTCCTGCGCCCAGCGACTACTTCATGGGGGAAACAGCATGGCAATCACAGGATGGATCCATCCCACGCGCGACCTGCGTGACGAGCGGCCAGCGGTCAACGCGATGGCCGTCGCGCTCACCGCCGGGGCGTTACGCCGCGACGTCGTCCGGCTGGCCCGGCGCACCGCGTTCGCTCACCTCGGACTGAACGGCGGCTACGCCGACTGGCGACATCCCGAACACCCCGACCCGGACCTGGCCCTGGTCATCGACGGGCAGTTGACCAACCGCGGTCACCTCGACGAGCAGTTGTACGGCGGACCGAGACCGTTGTCGGGTGACGCCGAAGTGCTGCTGCATGCCTACCGGGCATGGGGAGCCGGCCTGGTCGACCGGATCGACGGCGCGTACGCCATTGCCGTCTGGGACAACCTGACCCGGCAGCTCATGCTGATCCGCGACCCTCTCGGCGCCCGTACCCTGTACTTCTCGCTGATCGACGGCGGGATCGTCTTCGCGACTCGAGCCACCGCGCTGCTGGCCCATCCGGCGGTCAAGCCAGTCGTCGACGCCGATGGTCTCAACGAACTACTCACCCTCGGCCCGGTGCGCACCCCCGGTCATGGCGTCATCGCCGGAGTGGCCGAGGTCCTGCCCGCCGAACTCATCCAGGCCGGTCCGACTGGGCTGCGACGGCGCCGCTACTGGTACCTCGAAGCAGATGACCCTCGCCACAACGCCGACACCGCCGTACAGGTCGTGCGTCGAGCTCTGGCCGAGACGACCGCGGCGCACCGCACCCGGCCGGCGAGCGCGGTGCTCCTGTCCGGGGGCGTCGCGTCGGCCACCGCCGCCGCATATGCCGCCGGAACGCGCGGACACCGGCCCGCCGCCTGGACCCTGGCCCTCACCGGCCCATCGGGCCTGTCACCCGACGCCGGGGCCGACGTGGCGCAGGCCGAGCGCACCGCCGAGCACCTGCGCCTGCGGCACCACGTGCTCGCCCTCGACACCGACACCCTCCTCGACGCCGCGCACGCCGCGAACGAGGCCCTCGATTTTCCTGGCGAAGCCGGTGCGGATGCCGTGCTGTTCGCGGGGCTTCGGCGGATCGCCGCCGCGGGCAGCACCAGCGTCGTGACCGGTGACGGCGCGAACGCGGTGTTCGGCGGCTACGGGTGGCAGCACGACCCGCTCACCCTGGCTACCGACGACTTCCCCTGGCCCGGCGTCGGCGAGCCCGCGGATCTGCTGAACGCCGACGCCCGTCGCCATCTCATGGCCGGGGTGTATCGCCGGCACCGCTACGAGCAGGCCACCCTCGGCGTGCCGCACCTGACCGGCGCGGACGCACTCGCGCGACGGCGACGCACGATGGCGTACCTGACCCTCACCCGGTACGTGCCGCACCTGCTGACCCGTCTCGGCCGGCTCGCCGACACCGTCGGCGTGACTGTGCGTACCCCGTTCGCCGACTGGCTGCTCGCGGCCTACCTGTTCAACACGCCGACGGGCCTGCGGCACCTGCTCGGCATCCCGAACGGGTTGCTGCGCCACGCCGTCGCGGGCCTGCTGCCGCCCGAGACCACGTGGCTTCGGCCCCGCGCATTTCCCAGCGCCGACCTGCTCGACGGATGGCAGCAAACCCGGACCGATCAGCTGCGCGCCGTCCTCGACGACCGCGAGGCGCCGCTGCGCCCGCTGCTGGACCGCAACCGCGTCACCGACCTGCTCGCCCCGCCTACCGGCCCGACGGGCGACCGCGCGGCGGCCACCGCCGCGTACCTCGTCGACGTCAACGCCTGGCTGCAGCGCCACCACATCTCGCTCACCTGAGCCACCACCGACCCCTCCCGATTCCTCCTACCGGAGCACGCGATGAGACTCGACCCGTTCAGCGGCCCCTACAGCCGCGACCCCGCCACCACCTGGCGGCGCATCAACGCCACCGCCCGATCCATCAGCTACGACGACGACCTCGAGATGTGGCTGATCGCGGGGCACGACAACGTGCGCACCGTACTGTCGGACACCGCCCGGTTCAGCAACGCCGCCACCCTGGCGCCGATCACCGCGCTCACCGCCGACGCCGCCGACATCCTGGCCGGCCTCGACGCCCCGGCGGTGGCCGTTGCCGCGGATCGCCCGCAGCACCTGCGCACCCGAGCGATCCTGCGGGCGTTGATGCCCGCCACCGCGGTCCGCGCCGAACAGCAGTGGGGGCCACTGGTCGCGGCCCGCACCAATGACCTGATCGTTGACATGAAGGTCACGGAGCCGGCCGACCTGATGCACTTCGCGGTGCAGCTGCCGCTGCTGGTCATCCACGATGTCCTCGGCCTGCCGACTACCGCTGCCCCACAGGTTCGCGCGTGGACCGACGACTTCGCCGAACTGGTCTGGGGCAACCCGAGTCCCGAAGCGCAGATCGCCCAGGCGTACTCCAGCGTTACGTTGTGGCGGTACTGCGCCGACATCGTCAACGGCCGCGCCGACCGCGGCGATTACGGCCCCGGTCTGATCGGTGAGCTCCTGCGCTACCGCAACAACGACGACAGCAACCTCACCATCGCCGAGGTCGCCGCCCTCGCGCTCAACATCGTCGGTGCCGGTTGGATCACCACCGCGGGGGCCCTCGGCAATGCCCTCGCCCACGCCTTGGCCGATCCTGGCCGGTGGGCGCAGCTGGCCGACAACGAGCACTACCTCAACCTGCACGTCGAGGAAGCCCTGCGGCATAGCCCCGCCATCGACGGCTGGCTGCGCCTGACCACCACCGACGTCACCCTCGACGGTGTCACCATCCCGACTGGCGGCCGCTGCCTGGTCCTGATCGGCGCCGCGAACCACGACCCCGCCGTCTACGCCGAACCGGACGTCTTCGATCCCCGCCGCGGCCGCGCCGGACAACACCTCGCCTTCGGAGCCGGCCCGCACTACTGCATCGGCGCCGCCCTGGCCCGCCTCGAACTCACCACTGCGCTACGCGCCCTGGCCGGCCGGCTGCCGGATCTCGCCGTGGCCGACGGATTCCGGCAGCAGTTCAAGACCAGCGCGGCCCTACGGCAGCTCACCCGCTTGCCCGTTCGGCAGCAACCGCCAGGCCGGTGCCCGATCGCGCACGGCACCACCGCGGGGCCGCGGTCATGACCGGACGCGGATTGACCGATACCCGCCCGGCCGGTTCCGTTATCCGGTCTCCGCGCGCCGCACAGGCGATGAACGCACGCCTGCGCGCTGTGGAGACGCGGCTGGCCGCCGCCGCCCCTACGAACATCGGGTTTCCCGCCGCCCGCGACATCGACTACGGGCCGCTGGCGCCCCTGCTGGGCCATCTGCTCAACAACCTCGGCGACCCGCGCGTCGACCCGCTGTACCCGGGTCATGTGCACGATCTGGAACGTGAGGTGCTCGACTTCACTGCTGAGTTGTTCCGCGCCCCGCCCGGTTGGAGCGGCTACCTCACCAGCGGCGGCACCGAAGGCAACCTGTACGGCCTGTGGCTGGGCCGCACCAAACTTCCCAACGCCGTCGCCTACTACTCCAGCGCCGCGCACTACAGCGTGCCCAAGGCCTGCCACCTGCTCGGCCTACCCGCCGTCGAAGTCGCCACAACGGCTACCGGGCAGATTGACTACACCGACTTGACCCGCCAAGCCGGACGGCACCGCAGCCGGCCGGCGATCGTCGTGGCCACCATCGGCACCACCATGACCGAGGCCGTCGACGACGTCATCCACGTCCACAACGCCCTCGACGTCGCCGGTATCCGGCACCGCTACGTGCACAGCGATGCCGCCCTCGCCGGAGTCCCGCTCGCCACCACCAGCAACCGGCCCGCATTCGACTTGGCCGAGGGCGCCGACAGCATCAGCGTGTCCGGGCACAAGTTCTTCGGCACCCCTGTGGTCTGCGGGATCGTCGTGACCCGCCGCGGACCCGACGAACTCGGCCCTGCGGTGCCGTACCTCGACACCCACGACACCACCATCAGCGGATCCCGCAATGGTCTCGCCGCGGCGATGCTGTGGCACGCCATGGATTCCCTCGGCGAGGCCGGGCACACCGCCCGGGCGCGTCGAGCCCGCGACGTCGCCGCCTATGCCGTCCAGCAGCTGCACAACATCGGCTGGCCGGCGTGGCGCAACCCCCTGTCGTTCACCGTGCTCCTGCGGCAACTCCCCGCCGACATGGCGACCACCTGGCCGCTGCCGACTCAAGACGGCTGGTCCCACATCATCTGCATGCCCGGCATAGAGACGAAGCACATCGACCATCTCGTCGAAACGATAGCCGCGCACGGTGGCTATCCGCACGAATAGAACCGAAAGGTCAAGAGGTCCTCAAAGGAAAGCGCAGCAATGGCGATACGGCAACGCTATCCAAGCGTCAATGTTCCGCCGAAAAAGTCCTACCGGCCCCAGTGCGCGTACTGCTGGCGGAGAATCATCAGGTCCCGCTCACACTGTGCTCGCTCATCCTCGTCCGGCGCAAGGTCAACAAGGGCACTGAACGATTTACTCGCACGGTCGAAATCGGCACGCTTTTTGTCGCGTTCGAGGCGTGTAACCAGCAAGGGTCCAAGTAGTTTGTGTGCCCGCCGGATCCCGGGACCGGTGACCCGCGGATGGTGCAGAGCCCGCTCAGCCAGATCAATGGCGTCATCCAGGTCAGACACCGCTTTCGAAGGCATGAACCTGCTTCGCGCGGCGGTGACCCCGGCAAGGTCGAGTAGCCTCGTCGCGTATGCAGGGTCGTCGCTTGGCGTGTAGTCGAGCAGCCGCACGAAAACGGCGACGACGCTGTCCGCCAGTGCTGGATCCTGCGTCTTCAGCCAGTGGGCGCGAACGGCTGAGGCGTGGCCTTGCAAGGCGCGTAGCAGGGCGGCCGGCTCATCCGTCTCGGCGCCGCGCGCGATGGCGTCGTCGACCTCTTGGCGTAGCTGAGGTGCGACATTGCCGCCGTTGATCGCGTACATCCACACGGCGAGCGCGACGTAGGCGTGTGTGTCCTCCGGGCTGGCCAGTCCGGAGGCGCGTAGCCGGTGCACCGCGATCACATCGGCTAGAACGCCGATCGGTAGTGCCGCGCCCTGACGGCGCTGCAGCAGCAGGGCATCGAGTGCCTGCGAAGTGTCGACGAGTGCTTCGCCTTCAAATGCGAGAGCTGCGTCCTGGCGGTCGACGTAGTCCTGTACGCGGCGGCGCAGCCGCGCCTCGACAGGGGAAGAAGCGAGTCGACGCCGCCAGATGGGCACCGGCCGAGACTAACCCTCGGCGGCAAGCGGGCCAAACGCTATCGCCGGTGCGGCCGGGTTAGCCAAGGACAGGGCGGGACAGCTCCGGACAACTGCCATCGCCAGAACAGCCACGGCAAGGTAGATGGCGTGACCGATCCGCCTTCACGCAATAAGTCGGGCGATCGGGCGACGAGCGATGGATATGCGTCCGAGGGGGGCGTCGATCGTCGTCTCGGGCAGTGATTCACCGATGCGCTAATGAACGTTGTCGGGCGAATTCCCCGTCCTGCTCGGGTCACCAGCCGGTTGCTATCGGCTGCCTTCGCTGACCACGTGCGATTGCCCCCATCAATCGCACGTGGTCAGCAAACAAACGTGCCGAAACTCGAACCCATTCGAAGGGGGCTGATGGTGCTCGCTATCGCTGCGTCGGATGCGCCACCAGCTCAGGTGCTGGCGGCTGCGGGCGATTCCGCGTCACTGCCGAGCGGCCCGGAATGGTCGGCCTACCCAGCGCCGGCTGACCCGCCCGGCTACAAGCCGCCGGTGGAGCAGCCGCTGGTCGTGCGCGCGCGTGCCGTGCCCAGCGAGTTCGGCCCCGCGGACATCGCGGAGCGGGCTTGGCTACGCGCCGCTGCGTTGCGTCCTGCCGCGTTGATCGCGGTGTCGTCCGCCGACGGCGGCGTCGGCCGCTCCACCCTGGTCGCCGCGCTCGGTGAGGTGCTCGCTCTTGCGGTGCCGGGACCGGTCGTCGCCGTCGACATGCACCCTGTGCCCTGGGGTGGGCTCGGCGAACGCGTCGGCCGCTCCAACGCCGGGACTATGTGGGACGCGGTTCGCGACCTGCATACCTTGACCAGCCGCCACGAGGTCGAGCGGTGGACCCAGCGCAACCCTTCGGGGCTGCTGGCCTTGGTCGGGGAAACCGAAGGGCAGGGCCGGCGCCCGCCACGTCACGACGAAGCCGCCGCGGTCGTCGAGGCGGTGCGCCGGCTCTATCCGCTGACGATCTGCGACGTCATGCCCGCCCTGATCACAGGCGTCTGGCGCACTCTGGCCGCCGCGTACGCGCCGGTGCTGGTCGCTCGAGCGACCACCGACAGCCTGCACCACACGATGCGGCTGCTCACCCACCTGCGCGCTGCGGGAAACAGCGCGGTGGTCGACCGGGCAGTGCTGGCCGTTGTCGCCGCCTCTCCGGTCACCGACCGCACGGTGCGCGCCGTCCTGCAGCAGGCAGCCACGGTCGTGCCCGCCGTCGTCTCGATCCCTTACGACCCTCAGCTCGCCCGGCCCGAGCCGGTCGACGCGCGGCGCCTGAAGAAGCAGACACGGACCGCGCTGGTGCAGCTGGCCGATGCCGTTGTCGCGCGGTGCGCCGATCCCCGGGTCGCTCTACCCGTCGCCGCCCGAAAGGAGCGCGCCCGATGATTTCCACGCTGACTGCTTGGCTCGCCGTGCGGCTTCCCGCCGAAGCCCAGCACCTGTTGGCAGCACCCGGGCCGACGCCGACGCCGTCGAACGGCCCCGGCGGGTTCGATTGGGACCGCGTCCACCCTGACGGCTCGGCGATCCCCAAGTCCGGGATCTTCTACACGATCATGAACGCCGTCATGTGGCTCGGCGGCGTGGCCGCGTTCTGCGGCCTGGTCGCCGGCGCCATCGCGTTCGGCGTCGGCCCGATCTTCGGCGCTCACATCGTCTCTGATCGCGGCAAGAGCATGATGTGGCGCAACGGCTTGGTCGCGATCATCGTCGGCTCGGCGACCGCCATCATCGCCGGGCTGCTGGTGCTGTGACCGCGGCCATGCACAGGACCGAGGCTGCAGCCGCGCCGGACGGGTCGAAGCATCCCGTCTCCCGCCGGGCGGCCTTCGCGCGCGGGCTGCTCCTGCTCGCTGCCTGCCTGGCGATGCTGCTCGGTGGTGCAGTCCGCGCCGAGGCGGCGCCCGCCCCGAGCCCCACACCGTCGAGCCCGGTCGTGGGCGCGGCTTGCGCGGCGAAAGCACCGGGGTCGGTCGCCTGGTGCATGCCGTGGGCCGTGCACGTCGACAAGCCCACCGAGCAGGGCCGCTCGCATTGGGTCACGCAGTGCAGTAAAGCGATTAGCGACGCCGACAAAGAGTCCTGCGCTGCTGCGTCCATCACGTTGAGAGGCAATCCGCGCGACGGGACCGCGTCAGTGCTGATGGACGGGCCCAGCACCGGCGCCGGACCTAAGGGCCTGATCAACTGCGCGGCCCAGCTTCCGATCGGCTACAACCTCAACTCCCATACCGAGCCGGCCTACGAGCTGAAGTACAACCTCTGCCAGCAGCAAGTTTCCGTGTTGGCGGCCCAGATGTACGACCCGGACCCGAAACCGCCGGACTGCCCGGTCGCCGACGTCAGCTGCAAGGTCCAGCGCAACGCCGCGGAGGCGCTCGAGTCCGGTGTGCGCTCGGGCATCCAAGGGCTCGTCGACGCGGCCGTGCAGGGCGTGGTGTTCCTGCTGTCCAAGCTGGCCACCCTGGTCTTCAAGGTCACCGCTATCTCATCGCCGGACGCGGCGTTCTACTCCACCTACAACTCCCTCGCCGGCGTGATGATCGGGCTGATCTTCGTCTTCTTCGTGATCTCCACGATCATCAACGGGCTGCGCACCACCGCCGGACCCAGCCCGGTCGCGTCGCTCGGCGGCCTCGTCCGGGCCGTCCTCGGTGTCACCTTCGCCGGCGGTCTGGCCTACACGATCGTCGCGGCGTGGGACCAGGCCACCAACGCGGTCATCGACGCGAACGCGCGTACCCCGTACGACCCGTCAGCGCTGGTGACCAGCTTCAGCAACCTCACCGGTGGCGCCGGGACGATGATCATCGCGCTGTTGCTGGCGGTGCTGGCCACGATCGGCCTGCTCCTGCTGTTCGTGATCATGCTGTTCCGCGGTTTGCTGGCCACTGGCGCCGCGCTGTTCGGCGCGGTCGCGATGTCCGGTCAGGCCATGCACGAGACCCGGCACTGGGGACGTCGCTGGTTCTGGACGGTCAACGCGCTGGGCTCGTCGAAGTTCTTCATCGCCGAGCTGTGGATCTACGGCTCCCGGGCCGCGTACGGGTCGGACGACCTGATGAACGCGCTGCGCGGGGTGCTGCTGATCTGGCTGATGGTGGTCGCGCCCTGGATTCTGCTGCGGCTGACGACGCTGTGGGACGGCTACCTGTCCGACGTCAACGCCCACGGCATCCTGTCCACCGCCGGGGGCCCGCTGCAGCTGGGCGCCGACCTGGTCGACGGGTTCCGCGCCGGTGCCGCCGACGCCAGCGGCGGCGGAAGTCCGGGCTCCGGTGCCGCCGGCGTCATGAACGAGAACGCGGCGAGCGTGCCGACCAGCCCGGTCGAGTCTGCCGAGGGCGCCGCCGGTATCGGTGCCGGCACCGGCCGGCAGGTGGGTGACGCCGCGTCGACCGGCGCCGACGGTGGGCAGGTCGGCGAAACCGCCAACGACCCGGGCAGCGAGGAGCAGGCCCAGGGCGGGGGCGCTGAGACTCCGAACGGCGACGAAGCCGACGGCATCCAGTCGGGAGCGAACAGCGCGCAGCACGACGTGGCGTCCGGGCAGCTCACCGCCCCGGGAGATGCCACTGGCTCGCAAGGGTCGCTGCCGGTCACCCCGGGCGGGGCGCAGACCGCCGACCCGACCGGTGGCGTCACCGGCGACCTCACCGGCGCGAGCGGCCGATCGGGCGACAACGCCGATACCTCCGCGATGCCCGACGCGACCGGCGCGACGTCTCCCGCAGCGTCGGGCGCCTCGTCGGCCGGTGAGCCGTCCGCGTCCGGCCCGGCAGCGGGATCGGACGCCGCGCCGCAGCAGAACTCGTCAACCGACGGCGAGCAGTCCGGCGGTCGCTCGGGCGCGGCAGCCAGTGGCGATGGTGCTGCCGCCGCCGCATCCGAAGTGCCCATCGTGCCGATCTAGCCCCTGACCTCGACGGAAGTGAAGACATGAAATTCCAGTTTCCGCCGCGCTCGACGCGCGGAGCCGTCCTCGGGTTCGCGTGGTCGCAGATCGCCCTGGTCATGGCCGGTGTCATCGCCGCCGTCGTGGCCCTCAACCTGCTGGTCGCCGGGCAACGCGGTGCGGCGATCGCCGCCATGGCGGGCTGCGTGCTGCTGGTGACGCTCGGGCTCCTGCGGTTCAAGGGCCGGCGGGTGACCGAGTGGGCGCCGGTCGTGGCCGGAGCTCTGCTGCAGCGCCGGACCGGGCAGAGCGACTACCGCGGCGGCCCGTATGCGCCGAACAGCGTCGAGCGGTGGATGGATCTGCCCGGCCCGGCCGCCGCCTATGTGTGGCTGCCGGCGACCGCCGCCGACGGCACCACGCAGATCGGGTTGCTGCATCACCGCCGCGAGAAGACGGTGACCGCCGCTCTGACCTGCTACGGCACCAACCTCATCCTCGCCGACCGCGATGTTCAGGCGCAGCGGCTGACCGACTGGGCGCAGCTGCTCAACATCCTCGGCAGTGAGTACGCCGACGCCGGCCTGATCCGCTGGTCAGTGACCTCCCGCGCAGTGCCGGACACCGGCAACGCCGCCCAGCGATACCTGGTGAACCGGGCCGTCGACACCAGCAGCGACGCCTACCGATCGCTGGCGCAGCTGACCGCGGCGGCGGCGCCGGCAGCGCAGCGCCACGAGATCTACCTGTCGGTGGTGTTCGACATCGCCCGGCTCTCGGGCGAGATCGCCCAGGCCGGTGGGACGGACGCGGCGATCGCCGCGGTGGTGCTGGACCGGCTGACCGGTATCGAGTCCGCCGTCCTCGAGGCAGGGATCACCACCGGCGGCTGGCTGTCCCCGCGCGCCTACGCCGCCGTCATCCGTACGCAGTTCGACCCCGACGATCAGGAAGTCGTCGACCTGCGCGCCAGCACCTCACCGACCGGCGACGACGGGCCGACGGCGGCGGGAGTTGAACCGCGGCTGGCCGGGCCGGTCGCTGCCCGCACCGTCGGCTGGACGACCTACCAGCACGACTCGGCATTTTCCCGCACGCTGTGGGTGGCGCAGATGCCGCGGCAGCAAGTGGCGGCGACGTGGCTGAGCCCGCTCTACATGCGCACCACCTGCCGCCGCACCGTCACCCTGGTCGCCCAGCCCGTCCCGGCCGCGGTGGCGCAGCTGGCCACCCGCCGCGAGAAGGTGTCCCGCGCCGGAGACGAGGTCACCAAACGCAAACTGCGGCTGGTCCGGACCGCGCGGGAGGACGACGAGGCCCGCGCGGTCGAGCAGATCGACCGGGAGCAGGCCGCCGGGCACGTGCGGTACCGGTACGCGCTGCTGGTCACCGTCACCGCGCCCACCCTGCCTGACCTCGACCGGGATGTCCGCTCGGTCAAACGGATCCTCTCGCGCGCCGGGTGCGAGGCCATCGTCCTTGCCGGGGAACAAGACCAGGCGTTCGCCGCCGGAGCCCTGCCGCTGGCACGCGGATTGAAGCCCGCCCGGGGGTGGTCCGCGTGAGCCGCCGAGTCCTGCGCCGCGAAGGATCGCTAGCCGACCGCATCGAGCAGCGGGCCGCCGCCCGCGACCTCGCCCACGCGCAGGCCGCCCTGGAGCGCGAACAGCAGGCCGTGGCCCGGCAGGAGGACCGGCTGCTCGGCCCCGTCCCCGTCGGCCCACGCGGTGCCTACGGCCGCGCGGCCGGGCGGGTGTTCTGGCAGATGCAACTTCCACCGCTGACCACCACCTCCGCCCAGCTGTGCAGTGTGTACCCATTCGTGTCCGATCCGGGCCTGCCCGTCGACGGACCGCTGATCGGCCTCGAGGTGTACTCCCGTAGCGCGTTCACCTTCAGCCTGCACGAGCTGTACCGGGCGAAAGTCATCACCGCCCCGAACATGGTCGTCACCGGCGAGATCGGCTCGGCGAAGTCGTCGTTGCTCAAGACCCTGGCGTTTAGGGGGATCCCGTTCGGGACCCGGTTCTACGGCACCGACTACAAGGGTGAGTACGAACAGCTCGCCGCCGCCGCGGGCATCGCACCGGTGCGGATCGGCCCCGGCCTGGGCGTCATCATGAACCCCTTGGCTGGGATCCGCCGCTACCCGCAGCAGACCGAGGCCCAGTGGCGGCAGCTGCAGCGCTCACGCCGGCTGCTGCTGCTCGAAGGACTCCTCGAAATTCAGCTCGGCGGGCCATTGCAGGAAGCCGAACGCTCGCTGCTGGAGTACGCCGTCGACGCGGTCACCCGCGAACACGACGCCTCCGCCGGCCGGCTGGCCACCCCCACCCTGTCCGCAGTGCTCGCCGCGACCGGCGACCCCGCGCTGTGGCAGCACCGCCTCGACCAACTCGCCTACCCCATCGACACGTTCGTCACCGACTCCCGCCGCGTCCGGCTGGCCCTCGAACGTCTGATCAGCGGGGCGCTGGGTGGGGTGTTCGACGGCCCGGTCGAATCCAACGCGCGCCTGGACTTCACCCAGCCCGGCGCGATCCTGGACCTGCGCACCATCCGCGCCTCGGACCAGATGACCGCGATGGCGATGACCTGCGCCCAGTCCTGGCTCGAGACCGAACTCTCCGCGCCCGACGCCCCGCCGCGGGTGTGCTTCTACGACGAGTTCGCGCTCATCGCCCGCCACCTGCCGCTGATCCGCCGCATGCGCGAACAGCTGAAACTGGCCCGAGCGCTGGGCATCGCCAACGTCCTGGCGTTCCACCGCTTCAGTGACCTGGCCGCGTCCGGCTCGGCCGACTCCGAACAGGTCCGCATCGCCCGCGGCCTGATCGAGGACTCCGGCGTGCGCGTCTCCTACCGCCAAGCCACCGGCAGCCTGGAACAGGCCCGCGAATTTCTTGGCACCTCCGACGTCGAAACCGACCTGATGCGCTACCTGCGCCAAGGCGTCGGCCTGTGGAAGATCGGCACCCGCTCCTTCGTCGTCAAACACCAGCTGTCCCGGGTCGAGACGGCGATGGTGCACACCGACAGCCGCATGGAAACCGACGAGCCGGCCGCCCCGGTCGACGACTATGACGCCCGCTTGGCCGCCGCCACCGACGGGACGGCGGCGTGATGGCCCGCCCGCCGCTGTCCTCACCCGGGCACCGCCCACCCCGCCAAGGCCGGGCCCGCGCCGACATCCTCGGCCGGCTCATCCTGCTCGTGTTGTTCGTCGTGATTGCCGTAGTCGGCGTTGTGTCGCTGTGGGCGGCTGGTCAGCTGTCCGCTCTGCTTGCCCACCATCGGTGGGCGGACGCCACGATCGGGCAGACCCCCGGGATCGTGGTGCGCCTGACCGCGCACCTGAGCCGCCCCGCCGATGCGTGGCCGGCCACCGCCCGCGCGGTCATCGGGGGGCCTTGGTTGCTGTATCCGCTGTGGGCCCTCACGTTCTTCGGCACCCTAGCCGGGATCGGCGCCCCGGCACTGCACCTGGCCAAGACCCGGATGCGGCGTAGCGGCTTCGCCACCAACGCTGACCTGCACCGGACGCTGACCGCTGACGCGGTCCGCAAGCGGGTCGACGTCGTGCGTCCCGGCCTGACCGTTCTCGACTCCGACGACGCACTCACCCACGCGACCAAGACCGCCCGCCGGCAGGACCCGCTCGAGGTCGCCCGGTTCCTGGGCAACGACGCCACCAGCGGCCGGCCGTTGTACCTGGCCAACGAATACACCCTGCTCGCCGCCGCGGTGCCCCGTTTCGGCAACAAGACCACCCGCTACGTCATCCCCGCGGTCGCCGACGCCCGCGGCGCGGTCCTCACGACCTCCACCCGCCTGGACGTCGCGGAGATCACCTACGACCGGCGGGCTGCGATCGGCCCCACGCACATCTTCGAGCCCCAAGGTGAGATCCGCGGCGTGCCCCGCATGGCGTGGTCGCCGATCGAAGGCGCCGATGACCAGATCGTCGCCATGCTCCGAGCCAACGGCTTCGCGGCCGGGTCGGGCATCGGCGACGAGAGCGTGGAAAACGGCAAATGGTTCCGCGACCAGGCCGCCACCATCCTGCGCGGCCTGCTGCACGCCGCTGCCCTGGACGAACACGCCACCATGCTCGACGTCCTCGCCTGGTCCCAGAACCCGGCCAACTCCCGACCGGAACGGATCCTGCGGGCGCACGGCGTCGACTCCTGGGCCGACCGGCTGGCCCGGCACCGCGAAACCAGCGGCCGGGCCCGCGACACCATCCAAACCGTCGTCGCCGGCGCCCTCGACGCCTTCAATGACCCCCGCGTCCTGACCGCGTGCTCACCGCCGCGCGGCACGCAGTTCAAGCCCATCGACTGGCTGCGCGAGTCCGGCACCATCTACCTGGTCGGCACCCGTGACGCCCAGGCCCTGATCGCGCCGCTGCTTGCCGCGCTGAGCGAGGACATCCTCTACCAGGCCAAACGTCTCGCTCTGACCGCGCCGGGCGGGCGGATCGAACCGACGCTGTACTTCATCGGCGACGAGATCACCAACATCGCACCGCTACCCAGCCTGCCCAGCCTGATGAACGAGGGCGGCGGCTCCGGCATCGCCGTCAGCATTTTCGCCCAAAACCTGCACCAGCTGCGCGAACGATGGGGCGACAAGGGCGGGCGGGCCATCGCCGACTCCGCCAGCGCCCGGCTGCTCATCGGCGGTAGCAGCGACGTCACCGGCATGCGCGACGCCCAAGCGTTGGCCGGGCAGGTCACCGATATCTCCTCCAGCCACTCCTGGGGAAGCGGCCGGGCCACGGTCAACGAAAGCACCCGTCGCGAGAACCTGCTCGACCTGGCTGACCTGCGCACCCTGCCCGAGGGGCGCGCGCTGGCCCTGGTCGGCAACCTGCCCCCGGTCGAGCTCACGGTACCGGCGTGGTGGGAACGCCGCGACGCCGGCGAGCTGGCCGCCGGACGTGACGCCTTCCGCAAACGCCTGGCCGAGGCGGCGTGATGGACGCCTTCGACTTTCAGCTGCCCGACGACCCGCCAGCGGACATGGTCGCGGTCGCTCAGCTCGCCGCCACCGTCGCCCGGCTCGCCGAGGCCGTCGACACCCTGCACCAGCAGCACCTCACGCTGGCCGACACCGTCACCCGCGGCGGCGGCCAAAGTGTGGGGCCGCGCAAGGCCCCGCCCAGCATTCCGTGGCCGCTGCGCTGGGCCGAGCTCGACCGCGACGGCGCCGCGCAGGCGTGGGCATGGCTGATCGACTGGGTCGACTGGGCCGTCGGCCGCTACCAGCTGGCCGAAGAAATCCCCGCCTGCTGGTACCAGCACCCGCCGATGATCGAGGAACTGACTGGGCTCGCCGCCGCCTGGCACACCGCATACGACGACACGGCACCCGCGGACGGGCCGCTGCTGTGGCACGAACGCTTCGCCCGCGCCCGCCTGCGGCTGCGCGACTGGGACGATTACACCCGCTGCCGCAACGGCACCCACACCGACCGGCACCTCGACCTCGCCTGGCCCGACGCCTGGCGTGAAGACGCCGTGCAGGCCGCGAACGCCGATCTCGCCGACCGGCCGACTGCCGGACCGGGCGGCAGCCCGCAGGAGGCGACGCCATGACCATGCCCGCCGAAGTCACCTCGGACGCCGCCTGGGACCGCCTCAACACCGTCCTGCGGGCCATGTACGGCGACATCGACGGCCTTTACCAGCGCATCACCGACCCCGAAACCGACGAACAAACACCGCAGCCAGAGGAGACCGAACCCGTGAGTGACCTGGACGCCGAATACGACGCCGAAGCCAACGACCGCGCCGCCGAATACGCCGATGAGGAACGCGAGCGCCTCGACGCCGAGACCGACGGCCGTCTCGACGGCGACTACGACACCGACGTCTACGACGACCCCGGCCTGGAGGACTGATGCCCGGCCACGCCCTCGCCCACGACGGTGACCTCGCGAACGATGCGGCCACCAACTGCATGGCCGGCGGCGACTACCTGAGCTACCTCGACATCCTTCGGGCGCTCGACGGCCAAGGCGCCGCCGTCAACAGCGCGCTGCTCGAGGCACACACCGCCTATACCAGCGAGCAGCGGCAGACCGCGCTGACCACTCTGCACAGCCGGCTGCGTGACATGGCTGCCACCGCCAACGACGCCCTGGGCAACTGGCCTGTGAAGGGTGAGGAATCGGCATGATCCCCCAGCGAGTGACCCTCGTCTGCCGGCTCGCCGCTGCCGTGGCGGCGGGCGGCAGTCGATGCTGACGCCGTCACCATGACCGAGCCCACCCCGCTGGCTGATCCTGGTGTCGCGTCGTCAGCAGTCGCTGCCCGTACACCCGGCGGCGGCCATGAGTAGCCGCGTTGTCGCCCTGGTGGTGGGCGCCTTCCTGCTCGTCGGCTGCTGCCTCGCCGGGCCCTTGCTGCTGCTGACCACCGTCAACGACGAGTGCGCCCCCGCACCCGTGGTATCGGCTGCCAGCAGCCAGCCCGCCGGGCTCTGGGACGCCGAGCAACTGGCCAACGCGCGCACGATCCTCAGCGTCGGCGCCGAACGGCGCATCCCGGCTCGCGGCCAGATCATCGCGCTCGCAACCGCCATGCAAGAGTCCAGGCTGCGCAACCTCCCCGGCGGGGACCGCGATTCGGTCGGCCTGTTCCAGCAACGGCCCAGCCAAGGCTGGGGCACCCCGGCCCAGATCGGCGACCCCGTCTACGCCGCAGGCAAGTTCTACGACAAACTCGCGACTATCCGCGGGTGGCAGACCATGCCGCTCACCGAGGCCGCGCAAGCCGTCCAAGGCTCCGCCCTGCCCAACGCGTACGCGAAGTGGGAAGACGACGCCACCGCTCTGAGCCAGCAGCTCGGCGTCCCGGTCGGCAGCGCAACCGACTGCTCAGCCGCCAACGCCGCGATGGCGCAACCGGTCAGTCGCAACCCCGATGGCTCCTGGCCCGACGAGGGCTGCGCCATCCGGCCCGACCCGACCACCGGCTCGGGCTGCCTGACACCACGCACCTTGCACCTCGTGCAACAGGCCGAAGCGGCTGGGTTCCCGAAGCCGGGCTGCTACCGCGTCGACGATCACGGCGAACATCCCAAGGGTCGCGCCTGCGACTTCATGATGACCTCCGGCGGCGAAGCGTCCGGAGCTCAGAAAGCCCGCGGCGACGCCATGGCCGTATGGGCGGTCGCCAACGCCGATCGCCTCGGCATTAAGTACGTCATCTGGTTCCGCCGCATCTGGACCCGATCCGAAGGCTGGCACGCCTACAACAACCCCTTCGGGGGCGACGACCCAAGCGGATGGCACACCAACCACGTCCACATCAGCGTCGAGTGATTCTGAGTAGATTTCAATTAGGAGGACTGATTTTAGGTGTCAAGCTCTTCGTTTTCCCGATCATCGTCTGCGAATACATCTGCTAGCGTCAGCATATTCTTGCGCATGTAACGATCAATGCCGATGGTCATTGCCGACAGGGCGGCGTTTGTGTTTCTCAGTGTCGGCTCTTGTGGTGCGCCGAGCTCCTGCGCGCACCAGGCCCACCCCCGATCGGTTAGTTCAAGAAGCAAGCTAAGGCCGCTCTTGCGTACGTTGATAAAACCGAGCTTAGTGAGGGCATCACGATCCCATTTAAGGATGGTGAGTCCGTAACGCTCTCGTAGCTCCCGGCTGCTGACTGGCCGTCCGCCGATAGACATCAGCGTTAGTAAAGCCATGCGCTGTCCCGCTGGGAGCAGTGGGTTCCTAGGACCTATGGAAGCCGACTGGGCTGCGGTACTTGGAGCAGTCACCGGAGCCTGGTGCTGCGAAGGGTTGACAATGGGCCGAGTCGATTGGCGGGCTCTGGCGCAGATGGCACTCAGGGGATCCAAGGCCGTCGCGTCCAGTCGTTGCCCGTCCGGAATGACGATCTTCCAGCCATTCGAAGTCAGACTCACGCGCCGCGCCTCGATGTGGCCCCAGTATGCGACTTTGTCATCGACGTCGACCAGAACAAGCAGGACCGGCAGCTCGTACCCTAACCAGTAGTCGAGGTGGTCGCGGATTCCCCGGTAAATCCACCCGTCGGGTGCCCGCTCACGAAAAAAGGATGACCCACTCTTGATCTGCACCCCCATCAAACGGCCTGTCGCCCTGTCGCCGGCGCGCTGCTCGATGATCGCATCGATGCCAACGTCACTGACCGGCAGCTCTCGGAAGATCCATTGGAGGTGTTCATGCACGAACTGGTCGACGAGGGCGACGCCCAGGCGCGCTGTCAGCTGGCGTTGATCAAAGTGCACCAATGCAATGTCCTCCAGAACGCCTGACGCGGAAAACTTCAGCTCGATCTGCGGAGCTGCTCCTGTTTCGTGATCAAGGCCAATATCGTGATTGATCGACGCCGGAATAGGAATATCCGGCGAGTGGCTGCGGGCCACCTGGAGAGGTCGTGCAGCTATAGCAAAGTCTTCTTATGCTGCTGCGGAGGCCGAGCACTCGGCCCAACGAGGGCCATTCACGTCCCTAGCCAGCATATTTTACTTGGCTTTTCGGGGTGCGAGACCGGTTTCGACCTCGTAGTCCAATGGACTGCTCCAATGGCTTTCCCGGCGGCTGAGCGGGCGCTCGTCGAGCATCGTAATCGACCAATCTCGTGGGGTCTCCATGAGCAAGTGGGGGGAGTGACTGACGATTGCGACCTGTGCATGCTCCGCCGTCTCTTGAAGTCGCTCGAGGGCTTGAACCTGCCAGGATGGAACATAGTTGTCGAGGAATTCATCGAGGAGCAGGATTGTTGGTTCGACACGTGCATGGTGCCTTGCATGAAAACCTGCGATTTCCATAATGATTAGCGACCTGTGTCCCGAAGCTATTCCATCATTCTCGGAGTATTTCCAGCTTCGCCCATGGATATCCAGCGTCCAACTTACCTGTGTGCCATCGAGCTGGACGTCATTGATTATGCGACTGTTGGAAGGTAGGAGGCTCAGCGTCGATCTCATTGCAGAGACGCTCAGGTCGAACATCTGAGAAAGTTCGACTATATTGTCAATTTGAATATTCGGCCGTAGATTCAGCAAGATGGTCTTGTAGGGTCGAGCAACGTATGGGACTGGGTTTCCATCTAGTACATGCGTTACCGATCCCGATCTGCCCCTAGTTGTGACGTCGTGTGTCATCGGGTCAAACCACCGCACCCCCATGTCGACATCTCTATGGCGCGACATATCGGCGACGTGATCTGGGTATGAAACGCTCGCGATCAGACGTGTTAGGACCGACTTGCCGCTTGCATTGGGCCCCATAACTATGTTACGCATGCCAAGATTGAAAGTCTTTCCAACTAGGGCGGCAGCGGGGGCCGAGTTAATGGAGATTGACTCGACTAGGCCGATGTTACTTAGAGCTCCGCCGTTGACCTCTGCAGCTTTGCGAGCCTCGTGAAGCCTCTTCCATGCCCTCAGTTGGGCCGCTGAGAAAATCCGTCCATCGTCCGAATCGATGGATTTCCCATGTGCGGTACAACACCAAATTCCATTTTCGGGCTCACTGCGCTCTTTATCTGATAGGCCGCCAGTGCCGCGAGGTCCATTTGGTGAAGCCGCGAATATGTGTGCAGCGATGCCGGTATGTACGGTTTGCCTCGGACGCATTCCGGGGCCGATAGTCAAGCGCCCACAGTTGAGAACCGAACACTGATACCCTGCCCTCTCTGCAATGACTCGGCGCGTAGCTGCATTGAAGTCGGCTCGGACGCCCATGCCCAACCATTGCCCTCCTGCTTTACACGACGTGTCTCCTCGAATGATAAGCGAGGATTTATGATCATCGGGCGGTGCCCTCATCTAGCCGCGATCCGTGCGCACTCGCCGGCCTCGGAGGGCCTTGGCCGCTGGTTGTGGTCGAGCCTCACCTCGAACTGACCGCCCAATTGGCGGTATGCCGCGCGAGCGCCAGCAGGAACTAGCGTGAAGGCGGTCGGCAGGTCACGTGCGGCCGCCTTCGTGGCCGGCCGTCCGCTGTGGCACGGCTACGTGGTGCTTGCGGAAGAGGCTGTCGAAGAAGGCGGTTACCAGCGGGCGAGCCTCCTGTTCGTCCCGCAACTCGTGAGCACCGAAGCGGTGGACCTCGTAGCCAGCAAGCGTGAGGTCTCGGCTCGCCGCCACCGTTCGCGCGTACTCCCTCGCGTCCGGAAGCATGCGGCGCTGTCCTTTCCCGGCCGCGCGTTCGCTTGCGTAGTGGTGCTGCCCGTCGACCTCCAGGACGATCCGGGCACCGGCTGGCGCGAACATCAGGAAGTCCATGCGGAACTGCACCAGTGCGAGGTTGCCGCGCGTCTTGGCGTTCACCGGGTCCCAGTGCCGCCAGACCTCGGGCAGCAGGACGGGAAGGTCCGGAAGGGCCGTGCGGTAGATATCGTGGTAGAGCCTGAACAGGAGCAGTTGGGGCGGTGAGACAGGAATCCACTCGTTGTCGACCCTCTCGTAGAGCGAGTTGCCGAGCCGCTTGTAGAGCTGGGCCTTTGCCTGTTCGTCGTCGTCGACTTGGCGGGTTTCCTTCCACCACGTCTGCAGGTCATGCCAGCGGAGTCCTGCGGGTCCAATCTTCCGGTCGTAGACGAGGACCTTCCCGTTCGGGTCGACCACCTCGACGTCGCTGTCGATGACATCGATTAGCCGCAGGTCGGGCTTCTCCGGGGATCCGAAGATCAGTTGCTTCGGGCGTCCGCTGCGTGTGCCGGTGGACACCAGATCGAAGGTCGGGTAGCCGTCGACGTTGCCTGTCTCCCGGAGTTCGAGGCCGACGGCGGTGAGCGGCGGATTGATCGCTTCGACCAGCTGGCGCTGGCCGTCCTCGTCCGGCACGGTGTTGCCGGACACGATGCCCTCGAGGAAGAGGCCGAACCTGCGGTCGGAGGCGTTGTCGATGGCGCCGAGCTCGTCGAACAGCTGCTCGACAGTCCAGTCGTCGTTGTTGTAGAAGTGCCGCTCGATCTGGCCGCCGAGGCTGGTGTTTTCGAAGCCGAAGAACAAGTCACCACGGCCGAGGTCGAATAGGTTGGCCAGCAGCGCGTGGAATCGCTGGGAATGGTCTCTGAGGAACTCGCCGGGCAGGATCCGGGCGATGTCCCGGCGTGTCCGCTTCGGGATCGGCGGCGGGTATTCGTCCGCCCACACGAGGTCCTGCACGGCCATGCGGTCGATCATGTGAAGGACAGCGTTCCGTTCGACCAGGCTGATGGCAACCTCACGGAGCCGTTCGTCTGGAACCGCAGCGGCACTACTCTCGCCGCGCTGAGCCTTCGTCTCGCCGCCGGTCGATGGTGGCAGCCCGGCCGCGATCAGGTCCTCGTCCAGTCTCGCGTGGGTGCTCGCGCCGGCGATCGAACAGGCCGCCCTGTCCACAATCCCGCGCAGCGCCTCGGTCGCGCCCTCGTCCGCCATCGAACAATCCTGGCAGCTCGGAGGTAAAGATTGTCTGCGCCCCCAAGGGGCGCCCTCAGCGCCATGGGATCCGAGCATTGACGGCGGCGGCGATGGTGTCGAGTACAGGTAGCTGATCGATCGATGTCTGCTAACTTGCGGCGTCACTACCGCTCCCACGTAGGTGAGTAGGGCCCGTGGGGCCTGGTACACCGTCTGCCAGGTCCGAAAGACGTTGACGTTCGCCACCGTTTCCGCTGAGTAGGGCGTTCGCATCCGGTACCGCCGCCAATCTTCGGGCGGGTGACAGTTGGAGACAGCTGGGGACAGCTGGAGACAGCTACACCGACGTAGGTCCTACCGGCAGGGTCGTTGCTGTGGCGGCTCCGACTGACGCTTCACATTTCCTTGGTTCTGGACGGGCATCGGCCTGCGCTCGCAGTGCGGCTACAGAAAGCGTGCTTGCGGCTACAAGATGTCCGACCCGACGAGGGGCGGTCTCCTGGCTCGACTAATTCAGAGCGTTGGAGTATCCGCGCCTTCCCAAGACCGCCGTCGCTTGACCGTCTCCAGCCATCACACCGAAGGAGCAGCGCATGCTGTCCAACCCCTCCCCGGCCGCCACCGCAGAATCACAGCGGCCCCGTGCCCGTCGCCTCTTAACACCGCTCGCGGTGGCGGTGGCGCTGATCCTTACCGGTTTGGCGCTCGCCACGCCCGCCGCACACGCACAGCCGCCATCGGCGGCACCTCCGGGATGCGCCCGGCACGACCTGGTCGTCACCTTGACCCCCAGTCCCGGCGCGTCGCAGTACCGGCTTGCCGGATGGCTGTGCCGGCCCGCCCGCCCCACCACGACCGTGCAACTGCTGGTGCCAGGTCTCACCTACACCCACCGCTACTGGACCGGCCTGGACCAGCGCACGAACTACACCGCCGCGGCCCTGGCGGGCGGCGACGCCGTCTACCTCATCGACCGCATCGGCACCGGCGCCAGCGATCGGCCACCCGCCGGCCAGGTCACCACCACCAGCGAGGCCACCGTCGCCCACCAGGTGATCGAGGCGTTGCGCGACGGCACCGTCGGCCGTTTCACCCGTGTCGTGGGTGTGGGGCACTCCTTCGGTTCGGTCATCGCGATGGCCGAGGCCGCTACCTATCACGATGTCGACGCGCTCGTGCTCACCGGCCTGCTGCACGACATCCGCCTCGACGAGATGACCCGCTTCATCACCGACTTGTACCCGGCCGCCGCCGACCCGAAGTTCGCCAGCTCCGCACCGCTGGAGGGCTACCTGACCACCCGGCCCGGCAGCCGGCCCGGCTACTTCCTAGATCCGAACACCGCCGACCGCGGCGCCGCCGACTGGGATGAGCAGACCAAGACGACCGCGACGACCGGCGAGCTCACCTTCACTCCCGACGACGAGCTGGCCTACAGCCGCGCCATCACCGTGCCCGTCCTGTTCGTCATGGGCACCAACGACACTCTGTTCTGCGGCGCCGGCCAGCCCTGCACCACACCGGCAGACATCTGCCAGCGCGAACGGAACGCCTTCCCGATCGGCACGCCACTTGCCGCGACGACCGTCCCGCAGACCGGCCACTCGATCAACCTGCACCGCACGGCGCCGCTGGCGTTCGCCGCCACCGCCGCGTGGCTGCACGGCGTGCGCAATGCACCGGCCGCGACATTGGCGTCGCTGTGCCGGTAACCGCCCCTGCAGACATCAGGAATGACGACGTCTACTCATCGCTCATCGAAAGGGCCGCGATCGTGCCTGTGCCTACCTCGGGTGACCGACCTGTCCAGCTCAACAAGCGCCGCATCGACCCCAACGGCTTCTACAGCCTGGCCTACCGGTACTGGCCCGTCGAGAAGTTCGTGAAGGTTCTCATGCGCGGCGATCACCGCCGCCAGAGCAGATCCCACGCTCAGCCCGGCCCGCGAGCGCCACGCAAGCCCGACACCGGAACCACGTCATGAACGGACACCCCTCGGTCGCTGCTGGCGCCGCCGCACCGGCGGCGCCAGCAGCGCCGAGCAGCCCCGGTGATGACGCGGAAGCGGCCCGGCTCGACCGGCTTGCGGTGCTGTGCCGTACCGCCAACTTCGCGCGCCACCACCTCGAGGTCACTGTCCTCTCCGGCGCCAACCTGACCTGGACCAGTTACGACGTGCTGCACCTGACCGTCATGCACCGACCCGTTGACACCGGCGTCGTCGCCGCTCTGGCTCACGTCTCCAAAGGCTCCGTCACCCGCTCCGCCGCGGCCCTCATCAGGCGCGGCCTGCTGCGCCGCAGCATCCCTGCCAAGGACCGCCGGCGATCCCTGCTCGCCCCAACCGCCGCGGGGTGGGCGCTGAACCAGCAACTACGTGGCCAGCTCATCACCGAACTGAACACCCTGCTCGACACCCAGGCCAGCGCTGTCCGGCACGACATTGACGTCCTGCGGCACCTCATCGCGCCCACCACCGATGACCTCCACCTGTCAGGAGCCAACACGTGATCATGTACAACACCCTCATCGGCGTCGCCGCCGGAGCTGCGCTGATCCTCGTCCCGCGTTACTGGGCCTGGCTGCGCAACGAACGCATGCCCATGCCCCTGGTACGCGCCCCTGCGGATCACAACGGCTGGGCCGCCGCGTTCGGCGTCCTCGGCCTCGTGCTGACCGGGCTCGGCGGTGCCATGACCATCACCCACCCGCTTGCCGAAGCCAAGCCCTACATCGACACCATCTTCGGCGAGCCAGCCCTGTTGCTCGGCGTCCTTCTATTGGCCGCCGCGTGGCGGATCAGCCGGACCGCACCAGCCTTCGCCCCCGACCGGCTACCGGACACGATCGGTCCCGTCGGTGTCATCGTCTTCCTCCTCGGGCTCGTCATGACCTGGTGCACGCTGGCCATCCTCCGCTTCGACGTCATCAGCGCCGCGCCCGCCGAAGAGCCCATCACCGGGCTGCTGCACCAGTACCCGGCCATCGAGAACAGCTTCTTCGCCATCCTCTACGGCGCTGCCGCGCTGGGCTGCCTGCTGTTTCCCTTCGCGGCCCGGCCGGACAGCCACCGCAGCTGGCAGATCCTGTACTGGGTCTGGACGGTCGCCGGCATCGGGTTCGCGCTGTTCTCCGCGATGAACTTCTACACCCACACCGGCATGGTCGTGAACCTCACCGACGGCAGTGATTACCGGTGGTAGGGCCCGTGACTGTTGCGCAGCTACCCGGAAGGCGGCGACTGATGGCCACCTCATCAGTCAGCGCGGCTGCCCGCGCCGCCGTGGCCGTGCTCCTGGTGTTTGCCATTGCCGCGTGCCGTGACACAAGCGGCACCGCCCAGCCCACGGCCAGCGCATCGGCGTCGGCAGCGGCGCATTCCGCCGGCCCGGCACCGAGCGCCACCACCGCAGCTCACTACGTCAACCGGCGTGACGTCTGCAGCGCCCTGGACGACACACGCCTCATCCGCGAACTGGGCACCGATGCTGGCGGCCTGGGACAACCCCGATTCAGCGACACCAGCACCTCGTCGATCGCAACCTGCAATCACCAATACGGGGGCGCCGGGATGCGTAGTTTGGTCTCCCTGGAGGTCATGACTAGCAAGGCGGGGTCGGCGCAGGCCTTCTACGAAGGCATGCGAGGCGCCCAGCAGAGGGCGACCCCGGTCACCGATGTGCCAGGGCTCGGACAGCAGGCCGCCGTCTACACCGACCCCACCACCGGCCCACATCTGCTGGCGTACGACGGCAATCTCTACATGAGCATCGCGCTCATTCCGGTGAACAGCGCTGCCACCGAACAGGTGGACACTCAACGCCTGCTCGTTGCTTGTGCGCGGGATGTCCTCGCCACACTGCGCCAGCCATGAGAGCAGCCTCGGCCGTTCCGACGCACCTCGCCGGAGCGGCCGAGGCCGGCAGGTTCGGCCGGCCTTCCGCCGCGCCGAAAAGGTGACGCAGTCCGTCCCGGTTGTTGCGATGATGCCGTGTTGTGGCCATCCTCTCGGCGCTCGCCCGCACGGTCCTTCGTGGCGTGCTGCCCTATCCGGATCTCCCGCGACGCATCCGCGTGCGGCGCAGCGCACACGCCCTCGCGACCGGCAGCCCCTTGCCGCGCGACGAGGAACAGGTCACCGGTGAACACTTCGCCCGGTTGGCCCTCTTACGGCTGCTGTTTCTGCAGCGGGAGACACGTCGAGCGGTCCGGATGCGTCAGCGGGAAGCGGCGGCCTTGCTCGCCCGCACGGGTATCGAGACCTGCATCCTCGGCCTGTGGTGCCTCCTCGTTCCCGGCGCTGCGGCCAAACTTCGGGCGTCGGAGTTCAAGACCGGGGCGGCGATGTTGACCTTCCTGTCGGGCACAGGGCTCATCTCCCAGCAACTCATCCGGCAGTCCGTGAGCGCTCTCGGCGAACCACAGAAGCTGCCGCCCGTAGCGGCCATGGCCGAGCAGATAGACGCGGAAATTGATGCCAAGGCGATCATTTATCTGTATGACGTCGCGTATCGGCCCGCCTCGCAATACTTCACCCACGCGACCAACTCGGCGCTCCGTCGGCATGTCACCGCGGACTACGGCTACAAGAGCCGGCCGGCCAACTCTTGGGTGCGCCGCGCACCGGTGCGGCTGGTCGACGCCTGCGTGGGAGTCTTGGCCGGCGCCATCGCGAACGACCTTGAGGCGCCAGCGGATCTGTTTGTTCAGTACGGCGAAGACCATGCCAAGCGGGTACTGCCCCCTCTGCTGGCCACCATCGGAAAAGGAATGGGTCGCAAGCTCCGGTGGGGCGGCATCATGGCCGTGATCAAGGAAGCGGCCGAGACTCGCGCCTACCTCGCCGGAGCGGCGGCGAGCGCCGCCCCGGAAGAACGGGAAGCTCGGCTCCGTTCGATGTACGACTCGCTGATCGATCGACTCGACATCGGCGACGTGCCGCCGGAGGCCATCAACCCTGTCGTGAACCACTTCATCAACTACACGATGGGTGAGTGGGACTCTGAGCGAGCGAACGAGCTTCCCCCGCCGCCGTCGGCCACCGAACCATAAGAGATCCCTGAGAGGCGAGACTGGCCGCAGGGCGGGTTGAGACCGGCGAACCGTTCGCCGACCATGGCCGAGACGAAGGCCGACGGGCAAATTTCGAACGCATGTTCGATATCGTCGGGCAGGTGGAATGGGAACGTCGATGGTCCTACGAGCTGCGGTGGCAGCCGCACTACCGCGGGCACGGCGTCCGCTCCCGCGAGGTCGCCACCGTCGCTCAGCTCCGCGCAGTAGTCGAATGGGCCCGCCGGAATCCGAACGTCCTGCGGTGCAGCTACAAACCGACGGACCACCTGGTCGGTGATCAGGTCAAGATGTGCCCCGACGGACACTCTCTGGAGGCGCCGAATCCGAACCAGCCGTATCGGATGATCCAGCAAATGCGCATGGTGCGATGCGCGACGTGTCCGGGCCACTACCGGACGGTCTGCCCGACCTGCCGGGCGCCGGTATTCGACCCGCCGCTGTCGGTCGAGTGCCGACCGGCGTAGCAGGAACGGGATGTCTGATGCTGTCGGCTGCGGTAAAGCTAGAGCCGTCAGCCGGGCTAGGTTCGTTCAACTCTCGATGCGTAGCGGGGCTCTCCTGTCGGTTCTCTGCATCGAGGCTCCCAGCATCTGTGTCGTTTGGGGTGGCGTACTCCTGGCAGCATCGGGCTACGCTGGCTGACCGGCGCCCACGTCTTTCAGGTTGTGCGGTCGAGGGTGCGCGTTTCAGGCATGGTCTGCCTCCGGCTCGGAGTGGTCGGGCGGTGCGTCGAGGTCGTGGTCCTCGAGGACACGTTGCCGTGCGGCTTCGGCGTGTTCGGTGAGATGGTCGGGGACGGGCCGGGTATGGGGTTGCGGGCGTGTGGCGTCGACTGCCCGCACACGAGCCGCGGTGGCGCGGACAGTTTCGGCGAGGTCGCTGGCACCGTCGGCGAGGTTCTGCGCGCGACGAGCCACCTCGGCCGCGGCGGCAAGGCCGGCGTATCGGGTGGGTAGCGCCTCGTCATACCAGCCGGCCCACTGCTGGTGCTGACCTTCGAGGTTGTGCACCCTTTCGCGGACGGTCTCGATCCGTTGGCGGGCGGAGCTGAGCCGATCTTGGAGTTCGTCGACGGTGGTGCTGGCGCGCAGCGCGTCGGTGCGGGCGTGCTGGTGGCGGATCGCCGCCCGGGTGTGCAGGGGCCCGGCGTGCCACCATCGCGGTTTCAATGTGTCAGCGTGTCGAGTCGCTGAGGCCGCGGCGGTCTGCGCGGTGGCCAGGTCGACGCGAGCGTCGCGCAGCTGATTTTCGGCGCCGACGAGCTGAGTGTGGGCCGTGCGGAGCTGCCCGGCGACGTAGATGGGGGCGTTCTGGTCGGCGTCGCGTTGCGCGGCGATGAGCGAGCGGAGCTGCCCGTCGGTGGCGGAGTGGATCTGCCCGGCGAGCGCGGCGATACCGAGCACGGTCTGTGCCCGCTGCCATGCGCCCCATCTGCCGACGTCGCGGGTCGAGGGTTCGGGACCAATGGGCTCGTCGCCGGTGATGCTGTAGCGGTCGCGGTAGGCAGCGACGACGGCGGCGCGGCTGGTCCACTGCCGCCGCCCGGCCTGATCGTCGGGCAACGGGCCCAACGCATTGGCCCAGGTGGGTTGTTCGGCAGCGGCCTGCTGGGCGAGTGCGTCGATGCGGGTGTCGCAGATGGCCGCGACTTGGCGCAGGGCATCGCCGATGTCGCCGTCGACGGTGGGTGTGCGCTGGGTGTAGGTGCCGGCTTGGGCGGGGCTGAGCGCGACGGCGGGGTCGGGTTGCAGGTCGTGGTATGCCTGGTCGATGCGCCAGGCGAGCACCGCGGCGGTGTCGCGGGCGCTGGCGAGTTCGCGTTCGGAGGCGACGGCCGCGAGGACCTGCTCAGGGTTGTAGCCGGCGGCGGCCAAGGCGTGCAGGCGGCCGGCGAGGGCGGGCATGGCGGGGTCGGCGGCGAGATTGTCAGCGACTCTTTGTCCGGCCACGCCGCGGACGACAGCCGTGTATTGGTCGATGCTGGCGCGGGCGGTCAGGTCGTCGTAGATCGGGCCCCAGTGCCGCAGGGCGTCGGCGTCGGCCCACAGGGTTTGTTCGGTTTCGGTGGCGGAGCGGTCGGTGTTGTCTTCGCGCAGGATTCCGGCGAGGACGGTGATCCCGGCGGTGGCCGGCGCGGGTGGGTGCGCTTCGGGGGGTTCGTCGGCGGTGACGACGGCGAGTTGGTTGAGGAGCCGGCCGCGGGTGGCCATGACGTAGAGCCGGGCGCGGGTGGTCGCCTGGTCGATGATGGCGCGGGCGACGTCGACGGTGCGTCCTTGAGCAGAATCGACGGTGGCGGCGTAAGCGAGCTGGACGTGTTCGGCGACGTATTCGGCGGGCAGTGCGGTGGTGGCGTGGCTGGCCGGGTTTTCGACGAGCAGGGCGCCGTCGGGGCCGAGTTGCAGGATGCGCCATTGGGTGCGGTTGGCGACGAACGCGTCCCCGGCGAGCAGGGTGCGGTTGTTGCGGCGGGTGACGATCAGGTCGCCGACGCCGGCGTGGGTGCCGTCGGCGAGCGTGACGGTGGGTCCGGGTTGCACGATGCCGGCTCGGATGAGCAGGCGTCTGGCTTGGGTGGCGATGTCGGCGGCTTCGGCCTGGGTCTCGACGAGGATGAGGCTGGTCCGGCCTTGCAGGATGTCGGCGGCCCACCCGTCGAGGACGTGCGCGATGAGTTCGGTTCGGTGGCCGGCGATGATGCGGCCGCGGCGGTCGTATTCGGCGAGCACCGTGGTGTCGCCCTCGCGCAGCCGCAGAGAGGCGGGGCCCTCCCACGGTTCGGTGAACCGGCGGACCTCGCGTAGCTGGGTGGTGGTGCCGAGAGAGGCGAGGTAGCGGAACATGCCGCCCGGCCCGATCGCGGAGATCTGCTCGGGGTCACCGACCAGGATCAGCTTTCCGCCGACGGGTGCGAGGAGCTGGGTGAGGCGGACCAGGTCGAGCGTGGAGGCCTGGGACGCCTCGTCAATGATGACCCACTGCCCGGGCCGGAACGCCCAATCAGCCGGGGTGGTGCCCTCGGGCGGCATCGATTGGGCGTGCAACCACATGGCGATGTTCTCGGTCCGGATCCCGGGATGCTCGCCGTCGCGGGTCGCGTCGGCGAGCACGAACGCGGCGTTCTGCCCCACCGTAAGGCCGAGCACCGGCACGCCGGCCTGGCGTGCGGCCACCCCGACAGCACGCTGCAGATAGGTCTTACCGGTGCCGGCCGGGCCGACGATCCCGGTGACCGGGCGGTCGTCACCAACGGCGAAGTGCAGCGCGGCGCGCTTCTCGTCCGACAGGTCAAGCCGGTCAGCGACCGCGTCGAGCAGCGCCCGGGGTGCGGGCGTGGCGCCGTGGCCGGTGGCGTAGGCGATCAGCTCTTTTTCCGCGGCCAGGACCGGTTCGGTGGATAGTTTCAGGTCGCGGTGGCGGCTGTAGATGCTCTGCCGATCGGAGCTGCGGACCAATGTTTGGCCCCACTCGAGTAACGCGGGTGGGGTCAGTACCCGTAGCCCGCCGGCCCGGACGCGGATGGCTTGGGCGGCGTAGCGCTGCACCTGCCGCCAGTCGGAGCGCCGGTCAGCGTTCGGGCTGACGTGTAGCTGGCGGCCGATGGCCAGTTCGAGGTGATCGATGCTGAACACGGCGCGTTCGGCGCTGAGCTCGTCAACAGCGCGTTCGACGGCCAGGTGCGGCAGGCGGCGGATCGCGGCCGTGACGACCGGGGAGCGTTGCTCCTCGCGGTCCAGCCCGAGCCGGACGGCGGCAGCGTCGAGGTCCTCGACGCGCAGACGCTGGCCGGCGCGGTGGCGTTGTGCGAGACGGATGACCTGTCGTGCTTGCTGGTCGACGGGGTCGAGCGTGCGGCCTGCGGCGATCTGGCGGACGTCGGCGGTCGTGTCGAAGCCTGCCTGGCGGTCTTCGCGCCGCCATCGCGCGACGGCTTCGTTGGTGGATTCGGGGTCGTCCTTGGGTTGGCGGGTGCGCAGGGTGGCGTCTTGCGCGGAGCGGCGCCATCGGCTGGTGGGGATCCATTCTCGGCCGGTGCTGGGGTCGTTGTGGCGGGCGTCGAGTTCGGTTTCCACGGCGGTGCGCCGCTTGGAGTAGTGCTGGATCGTGCGGGGGTCGAACCCGACGATTTCGCGGATTGGGGAGCCGGTGCGGGCGGCGAACCGTACGCCGAGGCGTCGGCCGAGTTGGTGTTCGACGGCGCGTTCGTAGGCGATGCGAGCGCCGATGGTCGCCTGGTAGAACGCTTTGCTGTCGAGCGCCAGCCACGTCTCGCGGCCGTCGCGGATGACGCGGACCTTGGAGCTGACGATGATGTGGGAGTGCAGCTGCGGGTCCTTTTCCCGGGACATGCGGTGGTCGAAGACGGCGGCGGCGAGCCCGTCGGTGTCGACCTGCACGATGCCGTTGGTGCCCAGCCGGGTGAACGCGCCGTGTGCTCGCAGGTGCTCCAGGGCGGCGCGCACGCCGTCGTGGTGCGATGCCATCACCTCGCGCTTGACCCGGTCGTCGCCGAACGCCCACAGCAGGCTGACGCTCTTGACCGGTGAAACGGTGACGTCAAATCCGGCCACGGGGTGTCGTTCCGGGGCGGTCCAGATCCGCAGCCACACCTGGGCGATCTGTTCGTAGGTGGCATCTTCGGGCAGGGCATTCCACGCCTTCTCGACGGCGGCTTGGCGGGCGTCGTCGTCGAGCGCCTCGAATTTGCGCCATAGCCGGCCGAGTTGTTCGCCGGTGTCCGGGTGGCTGCCTTCGCCGATGAGGTTGTGCAATTGCTTCTCGGTCACCTGTCCGTGCACGCCGAACAGGGCTTGGCTTTGGCCGGCCCACCAGCCGGGCGCCTCGCCGTGCGCGCGCGGGTCGGCGTGGTAGGCCACCGCTGCGCTGGGTGCAGCGGGGCGGAAGTCGTGCCGGCCGGTGGCTACCTGCTGGGTCAGGTAGGCGATCCCGGCCCCTGGTGAGATGCGGGTTACCGAGAGCATGCCGCCGAGCGTAAGCCGCCGACAGGCGCCTTTTCGACATTGGAATGCCAGGGGGTGTGCTAGTTCTGAGAAGGGGTTAGGGGGTGGCCTGATATCTGTGCTGATGGGAGATGGTGTGAGCAATGTTGAACGATGTCGTGACCATTTACAACTAACATTCAACGATCGTCAAGTGTGGAGGTCGACGCTTCGGAATAGGTAGCGTCGATGCATGGCTAGCAAGGGAACGAACAAAGCTATTGAGGCGTTGGCGCGGCGGCATGAGGCGGAGCGTGCCGCGTTGAAAGCGGCGACGGACGCGGGGGCGGTGGTTCGCCGCGCGCAGGATAGACGCGCGGCGGAACTGGCGCGGCTGGATGCGGCGGTGGCGGAGGCGGAGCGGGGGGCGGATGTCGCGCTGGCGGTGCTGGCCTCGATGATGGCAATCGAGGTCGCTGCGGTGCTGACGGAGGAGACACCGGCGCGGGTGCGGCTGGGTCAGCAGCGGGCGCCGGTTGATGACGTCAATGCCCGGGTGGGCGAGCTGACCGACGGTGTTCCGGTGGCGCGGCGGCGGGGCCGTCCGCGTGGAAGCGGGCGGCCCACTTCCGAGGCGGAGACACGGGGGACGGTGGGCGGCGTGAGTACGTCCGGCGGGTCGTCGATGCCGGTGGGTCCGGCGGTGTCGGCGGCTACGCCGTCTAGCGAAGAACGATGACGGCGAGGGTGAGTACGAGCAGGATCGCGGCTGTGAGGGCGAGCCATTTCCCTCGGGCGGCGGCGACGGCACCGACCCGGACGATGCGTCGGCCCCACGTGTCGTTGTTGATCAGCGGCATGGGCTCTCCTGCGTGGATGCGTCAGTAAAGGTTAGGCCGTACCGCGCGCAGATCGCTTCGAGATGTTGGGCGGTCGCGGTGTCGCCGTTCTGTTCTGTGCTGGTGAGTGGCTGGATGTCAGCGGCGAGTGCGGCTAACTCGTCGATGGTTAGGGTCGGTATCTCGGCGGCAACTGTGGGCATCGCGGACTCCGTCTTGGCGGTGGTCGTCGTGTTGAGGCGACGCGCAGACCGGGCTAAGCTGGTGGCGGCCTTTCTGCCGGCGTTTACGCGTCGGTTTGCCTGGCTGGTGTTGGCCGGCGGACTTGCCCGTACATCTCTTCGGAGGTGTCCCCGAGAGGGGCCGTCGGCCTCTAAACTTTCCGGCCCGTTCGCTGTACGGCCGTGAGCGGGCGGCGCGGCAGCCCGGGTCGGCGTGCTCGATGCGCGTCGACGCGGAATACGCGTAGCGGCACTGCCTGCGTGCGACGGTGTTTCGTTCCATGCGCTGATGCCCGGGGACCGTTGCGGTCCCCGGGAATCGGTGCGTTTAGAACGGGCAGGGCCAACCGTCGGTGTTGACCGGCGGGGTTGCCGCTGCGTACAGGATCCCGACGATGGCGGGGGTTTCGCAGGTTCCCTCCCGCACTGCGTCGGCGGTCAGGGTGGCGCTCATGTCGTCGGGCACCTTGGCGTACATGCTCGCAAGCTCGATCGCGGCGGCGGGGTCGGTGACTTCACGAAAGTCCGTGCCGATCTCGAACGTGGGAGCGTCAAACTCGTTGTCGTCGTCGGTGAGGTAGACGTGAGTGAAGAACGATCCGAGCGGGCGGTCCCATCCGACGATGACGCAGGAGACGGTGTCCGGGTCGAGCGGGGTGAGGTCGTGACGGCTCACGGTGTGGCCTCTTCTCTGTAATTTTGCCTTCTGGTGTCGCCAGGGTTTGCCCTCCCTGACTAAGCTCCATCTTACACTATTTATCGACCCATATCGATAACAGCGAAGCCGCTTTTGAACTTTCTTTTGCAGAGTATTTCGGCGCGCTAGATAAGCGTTTCTGCAGCTAGCGGCGATGGTTTTGACCTTCGGCATTTTTCGGCCGCAGGCGGCGAACTTGTTCGCCTGGTTGCGCCCGACGGGAGCCAAATTCGCTGCGGGGGTTTCGAGTAAAAGATTATGCGGGGTTTGCATAATGTTTTAGGAGCCCGCAGCGGATTTGGTGGACGGCGGGCGCAACCTACACTTGTGGCGCAGCCAGTGGCCGAAAGGATGCTTTTGAAGCAGCGCGGCCGCAGGCCGCTTCCGGTCTACCGGGCCGTCAAGGCCCGGCCGGGTTGAGCACAGCCGCGGCACCCAGCCCGGGCCCAGCGCCTTGCTGGCGCACCGGCGCCGGCGCCGGGGAGGAGCCGAAGCTCCTCCCCGCCTGCGGTCAGCGGTGACCGTAGTTCACGACCGTGCGGTACTCGCGCGCGTCGGCCGGGCTGGCCGGGTCGAAGACCTCCTTCTCGCCGGCCAGCACGAAGCGGCGGTGGTGACGGGTGACGCGGGCGTCGCGGCGCTGACGGCGGTCGGCGAAGGGCAGGTCCTGGTACATGGCGTCGCCTCCTGGCGGGCAGATCGAGGTGCGACGGCCGGCGGCGAGGAGCCGGGCTGTCGCGCTGACGAGCCGGGGTGGGATCGGCGCGGCCTGCCGGTGGCAAGCCGGACGTCGGTCAAGAGATCTTGGAAGCGCAGCGTCCATAGCGTTGGTAGGCACCGTCCGCTGCGCTTCCAAGATGTTTTGCCGGGCTTGCCGCCGCCGGACGAGTCGGTCATCGCTTCGGGCTGGCAGACGCGGCCCCGGTTCCACACCGGCTGACCGCACCGAGATCCCGTCAGGCGGCAGCCATGATCAGGACCGTCCTTCGCCTGCCGGTAGCGTCGCGCCTGCGTCACCCCGACCCCCGGTGCTCGGCCGGCAGAAGGAGCCGGCTGTCGTGTCCCGGCAGACCGATGAGCGGCGATATGTTGCACGGTCGGCTGATACATGGCAGGGGGTTGGCTCGTCCCCGGTCGGTGCGCCGGTTGTAGCCCTGCGGCCGGCAGCGCGGTGCTGGTCGCGCGCCCTAGGGTTAGCCGATGTGGTCGCGCTCGCCCGCTCGGCGGCGCAGCTCGCGCAGCGGCAACGGATAGCTAATACCGGCGCGCCGCTCCCGGAGTATCGCCACGTCGCCGAGCTGCTGGCGCAACTCTTCTTCTTCGGCCTCGGCGCGGACATATCGCTCGGGCGCCACCTGCAGAAGGTGCAGCCATTGGCGCTGCCCGGCGCGCACGCACACACCGAAGCAGTTGTTGTGCGTGAACCCTTGGTCGTACAGCCGGGGCGTTCGCAGGCCTTCAGCTCTCGCCCAGTCGAGCATGTTCTGCTTGCTCAGGTAGGGCGGGTCACACATCGGGAATCGCACCGTCCACGGCGTCCAACCGCGCACGATGCCGGGGATACGCTGTCGTTCTCCGGCGTCGATGCCGACATACAACAAGGTGCTGGCGGGATCGGCGTTGTCGTTCAGCCACGCTCGCGCGGGCTTCTGCTTCAGGAATAACGAGCACGGCGCGACGCGCGAATTCCCGATGAACCGCTGGTCAGCGAAAACCTGCCACGGGGTGCGGCCGTCAGCGACGATCACCGGGTCCACGCCAAGGTGCGCGCCGGCGTCGGCGACGAAACGCCAGAGGTCAGGGTCCTCGGCTTTGGTGTCGGCGGCGAGCAAAACGAGATTGTCGGTGCCGTGTCTTTCGGCGACGCGCATGGCGGTGGCCCAGCTGCCGATGCCGCCGGAGAACTGGACCACGTGCAGGGTGGCTTTGCGGTTCGGTGCCACGTGCGGGATCGCGGGCGGTTCGCCGCCGCCGGCGGGCGTTGGCGTTTCGGTCATGGCCTGGCCACGTTAGGGGTGCGCAGCCCGAGAGCGCGAGCGAAGACGCCGCGGTCGGGCACGCTCCAGCCGTCGCCGCACCGGATCTGCTCGTGGCCGTGCAGGTCGACCATGACGTACCACCCTTGCTCGCCGCGGGTTTGACGCTTGGGGTCCACCGGTCCGTACTCGTCGAGGTACGCCGCGATGCGCGCGGTCGCCTGCTCGCGTAGACGCGTAATCCACCGGCATGCGGTGCTCGACGGCCAATCCGGGTGTTCGCAGGATTGGTAGGCGAGCGAGGCCGCGGCTGCGGCGACGACCTCGGGGTCAACCGGGCCGGGGTAGGGCTGGAAGCGGTAGGTGTCGACGTGCCGGTCGCGGAAGTCGATCGGGCCGGGTCGGTCGCCATCGCGGTCGTGCGGGTAGCGGTAGGCGACGCTGGCGACGTTCTCCTTCCACAGCATCCGGCCGGTCTTGTCGGCCTCGCCCGAGGGGGTGATCTCCCACTCCTGGGCGGCGGTCAGAAGCAGGTCGAGGTGGTCACGGCTGATGATCCAGGCGCTCATTAGAGGTCCTTTGGCTCGAGGTGCGGCTCGGCGCGGTAACCGCTGAGATTCGTCCTCGCTGGCGCAGCGCACACGAAACTTGGCGGGCGGCGGGTCCGACGAGGGTGTTGGTAAGTCCCCGGGGTGTTGCCCGGCCGGGTGCGAGCCGGCCGGGCAACCGCGATGCCTACGGCCGCAGGGTGGGCGTTGCCAGCTCGGTGGCTTCGGTCGTGACGGTGAAACCGGTCGTGATCCCGTAGCGCAGCGCCCACGCCATGCCGTCTTCGTTCACCGCCTGCCCGGCCAGGTGCTCGTCGGTGACGGTGAAAGTGACCGTGTACTTCAAGACCGCAAGCGGCACCTCGTCCAGCTGGTAGGTCTCGACGAGCTCGCGGTAGAGGGCGAAGTGCTCCTCCCCGTCGTAGCAAAGGTCGACGGCCTTACGAATCGCGTTCTTCAGGCGGACCTTCGTGACGAACGGATCGGTCCCCTCGGTCGGGGTGAACCGCTCGACCACCAGATCGCGGACCGGCTGAAACGACAGGCCGTCGTTCAACGCCTTGGTGGTGACGTACTCGGCCTCCGCGCACCAGTTGTTGTCGTTGGCGTGCTTGCGGATCCTGGCGAGGATGTCGGACAGGTAGACCGACCCCTGCGGGGCGGCCGGCCGCTCGCCGGTGTCCGTGCTCGGACCGGCCGGGGTGGCGGACATCGTCGGGTCGACGGCGTTCTCAGTCATGCTGTATGCCTCCATCAGGGTGCATCTGATGCGGCTCGCCCTGCGGGATCGAGTGATCCCGGCGCCGGGGGTGCCGCGCTGACGGGACCGGTCAGAGCCCGCACAGAGGCCGAGGGGCGCAAGCCCCGTCCGAGTCGGAAGATCTTGGCGTCGAGCAACGCGAGACGGTGTGGGCCAAGATGTTCTGCCGGGGCTTGCACCCCTAGCCTGGGTGGGCTGACCTCGGGTCCCTCAGCGAGCGGCTCCAGGCGCTGCTGGGTCGGCTCGCTGAGGGCGTGTGCAGCGCACGGACGTGGGCGGGATCGCCGGCTGGGTGACGTGAGGAGCAGGCGGGTCACGCGTTTGGACGGTGCTGTCGATCGACGCTGAGGTGGTACGGCCGGCTGCCGCAGTTGTTGTGGGGTCAGACAGGGCGGTCTTCGCGTTGCCCCCCGGTGCACCTGGCGTGCGGCGGCAGAGTGCGGACGAGACGGTACAGCGATGGGCCATCGGGGTAGCGCCGGTAGAAGTCCTGCTGCGCCGCGTGGGCCTCAGCCTCACGGTAGGGACAGGTCGCGAGCCGGTGCACGGAGTCGACGACGTGGTTGAGGAAGTACGCCGGCCAGGTGAACATCCGCATCGCGGCGATGCGGCCGGTATCGGCGTGCACCAGGAACGTGAACGTCCGGCTGTGGGTGCCGCGCTCGATCTGCTGGCCACCGAAGGGCTCGCTGAGCCGCTGTGGATTGAACGGGGCGTCGTTCCACGGCGAGTCGCCGTACTTGAACAGCAGGAACCCGTTGACGCCTTGCTCAGTCCAGGCGAAACGCGCGATGCCGGACTCGACGGCGGATACCTCGGGCCGGCTGGGGTTCCTCAGGAAGATGGCCAGCCGGGTGTCACCGTCGGCGTCCAGCCACAGGTGCGGGCCTTGCGGCCAGCGGGTGCGGCCGGGGTCGAACAGATCACCGACGCGGTAGAGACGGCCCTGACCCGCGTCGCCCTGGCCGGGGAGGTGGTTTGCGCAGGCGGCCTTGTGGTGATGCGAGCCGCGGCTGGGATCGGTGACGAGGTACCACAGCTGGCCGGGGCCGAGATGATGGTTGCCGATATCGCAGTACCGCACGGTAGGTGAAGCGGGGTAGGGGCCGGTCACGGACATGGCGTCCTCCTTCTAAAACGGTGGCGGCAGGGCGTGCGCGGCAGGAACTGCCGACGATCAGGTGCAGAGCCGCGCGTCGGTTCGCGCGCCCGTGCAGCCACGGCTGACCCGCCACGGCGGGGGTCGTGGCGGGCGGTGGCGTGCTCCGCGGGCCCGGTGGAGTGCTGCCGCAGGCACCCCACCGGACCCGCGGGAAATCAGTGCAGCGAGAGCAGGGCGAGCAGCGGCGTCTTCTCGAGCACGGCCAGCGCGGCGACGTGCGCGGCCAGCAGACCGGAGATGTGCACCACCGGGTGACTCAAGCGGCGGGCCGCGGTACGCAGCGGCCGGTCGGCGGTGGCGGGGGTCTGCTCGGTGGTGGTGACGTCGGTGTTGTCGTTCATGGCGCTGCCTTCCGGAGTGCGGATGGGGCGGCGTCGCCGGTTCGCACCGGGGCTGCCGCGCTGACAGGACCTGGGGGGACCGGCGCGGCAGCGGCTGGCAAGCCAGATGTTGGGCAAAAGATCTTGGAAGCGCAGCATGGGAGGCGTGCCGGGAAAATCAGTGCTGCGCTTCCAAGATGTTTTGACGGCTTGCCTGACCGCTGATCGGGTCGGTCATCACTGAGGACTGGCGAACGCGGTGGCCCGGGGTTGCCACCGCGTTCGCCGGCCATTAAGCCCGAAATCAGCGTGCCGTCGGCACACCGGTGGCCCGCTGAGCAGTGCTTCGGCGCTGTGCCGGGATCGTCGTTCGCGGCTGTCGCCTGGCCTGAGATCGAACCGATGGCCGGGTGGCTGCGACCGCCGGGGTGCCGAAGTGGCGTGGTGGCTGTCGAGTGGCCCTCAGATGAGCTCGCCACGGTGACGTCGGCATCGGTGGGCGATGGCACCACGTCGGGCCGGCCGGGCAGCTCCTGGTATCGATCGGCATGTGCGGCTGTGTCGCGAGGATCCATCAGGCGCGGACGATGGGCGCCGGGTCGTCGATGGGATGTCCTGGCCATCGGGCGGCGTCGGGCCACGTCGCTGATTCGAGGTCACTGTCGGGCTCGTCGTCGAACCAGGAACAAGACGGGTAGATGTGGCCGGTGCCAGGCTCGGCGGAGCAGTCACTGCACGGACGCGGCACATCGGGAGTGCCGCATTCGGGGCTGTGCTCGAAATACCAGCCGCGGCAACAGGTCTCCATCCGTACCCGGATCGGCGTTGCTTGAGCGGCCGAGCTCGGGACTGACGGACGGCGCAACCAGCGACCCAGGCGGCAACCTTTCCAGCAGAGGCTGTATCGGCGTAGGAAATGACGCACGGTCCCTTGCACGTGGGTGAAGTCTCCTTAACGACGGCAAGGCCGGTCCGCGTGCGCGGACCGGCCTGGCAAAGGTTGGTTCAGCGGTGATGCGCGAGCTGCGGGTCGGTGACGACGTCGGGCCAGGCGTCAGAGGCGATCTTCTCGCCGTGCGGGCTGACGACCAGGTCGCCGCTGCGCTGCGGGCGCGGTGCGCTGGGGGTGGGCGTGCTGCTGGGCAGGGCCACGATGTCGGCCGGGGTGATGTTGATGATCGGCTCGTCGCTCTGGTCCAGGTACGGGAAGAACTTCTTCACCGTGACGAGAACCTCGGTGCCGGGTCGCAGCGAGCGCGCGATCAGCATCTGCTGTTCGTCCCAGCAGGTCACCTCAAACTCCATCGGCGCGGTGGATACCCACCGGCCGTCCTTGCGGTAGCCGGTGCGGTGCACGATGCGGAACTTGACGAAGGCCCGCCCGCCGCTGGTGGTGTGGCCCTGCTCGCAGCGGCCACGAACGGTGCCCTGGATGAGGCTGGTGAAGATCTGCTTCGACGGTTCCTGGCTCATGACGACAACTCCCCGGAGATGGTCGGACTGGTCGGCAAGGTGCCCGGGGCCGGCCGTGAGACCGGCCCCGGGAGGCGGTCAGGCGGCCTGCAGCTCGCGCTCGGCCTCGGCCTCGGCCTCGGCGGGGTCCCACGCGTCGCCGGCCGGCTTGTCGTCGGTCACCGGCAGGGCACCCTTGAACCGCATGGATACCGACACGTTCTCGGCGGTGACCTCCAGGATGCCGCCGGGCGTGCCGTCCTGCTGGCGGATGAAGGGCCACACGTTCAGGTCGTCGCGGGCCTTGACCACCACGGTGTCGCCCTTGCTCAGCTCGGCGCACCGTTCGGCGAGCTCGCCCCAGACGGTGACCTGCGCCCACATGGGGGTCGTGTCGACCCACTGCCCCTCGCTGGTGCGGCGGCGCCGGTTGTGGGCCACGCGCAGCCGGCACAGCGTCTGCCCGCCGTTGGTGATCTCGAGTTCGGGCGTGGCGGCAAGGTTGCCCTCGAAGGAGAGGTTGAACTCCGACATGTGCTGACTCCCGTTCAGGTGATGCGGTGCGGCCCGTGACCGCGCCTCGGATCGGGTGATCCGGGCGCCGCGGTGCCGCGCTGACGGGGCCGGTCAGAGCCCGCACAGAGGCCGAGGGGTGCAAGCCCCGTTCGAGTCAGAAGATCTTGGCGTCGAGCAACGCGAGACGATGTGGGCCAAGATGTTCTGCCGGGGCTTGCACCCCCGGTCTGGGTGGGCTGACCTTCGGGTCCCTCAGCAGCGGAACCAGCCGACGTCCACGGACCAGCCCAGCCGGGATGCCGGGACCGCCACGCGTGCACCTCGCGGAGCAGCCAACGTTGCCCGTCGCCGAGTGCCGGCATGAAGCCCATCGGGACGCACGCCGTCGGCGGACGGAACGCTGCGACCACGCGTCGCACCGCCGCCCGCCCCGAGGGCGGGCGGGATCCCCTCCTTGGCCGGATCGAGGCTGGGTGCTCGGTGAAGACGCTCCGGGCGAGCGGGGGGGTCAGGTGTGCGGCCCCGGCCAGGTGCGAACCGGTGCTTTCCTGCTACGACGTGCTGTGGCACCCTGCCGGTCACCGAGACGCCGGGGATGGCGCAGCCCGGCTCGCCATCCCGACGACAGCGTGCGCTGAACCTCTGCGCGTCCCAGTCCCGTGCTCAGGGCGGCTTCGGTGAGCTCGCGGCGCACGGCCGCCTCGTCCAAGGCAGTGGTCGCGGCCAGTTGCCCGAGCCGGAACGCGGCCCGGTTCAGCGCGTCGTTGCGGCCGCCGCCGCTGATACGGCGGCCGCCGCTGATCACCGGCCGCGGCGCCCGGCGGACACGTTCGGCTTCCCCGTCGAGCGCCGCTTGCACGTAGCGGTCCAGGTCCGCAATCGGGACCGACGGCGGGCTGACCGATGGCGGGGGTGCAGGCAACACTAGGGTGCGCAGCTGCGGTGGACAGCCGGGCAGATCGCCGGGCTTCCAGGGCTGCTGGAAGGTGTATCGGGTCCTGGTGTGGTGCAGCGACGGCGGTGCGACGACCAAGCCGCCTCGGCCGCGCCAGTCCACGCCGGGCAGGACCGCCACCCGGCTGGGCAGGCCACCGGCGGCGTACCACAGGTGCCACCCGGATCCTGTCCGGATCAGCGGCCCGGCTGGGCGAACCACGTCGAGCAGGTCGAGCACGACGCGCAGTCCGGCGTTGGTGTCGATGTCGCAGACGTCCAGCACGGTTCCGGTGACCAGGCCGATGTTCGCGTGCGGCCACCGTAACCACCACGACCGGATGACCTGCGGCTGCCGGGAGGCATCGTGCAGGCCGCGACGCACGCGGGGGTGCTTGCCTGGCGAACCGCAGGACGCGCCGGCTCGGCAGCTGCACACACCGCCCGCGTCGGGGGTATGCAGCGGCAGCACCGCGATCCCCGCCGCGGCGTAGCCGATCGCCGCGGCTACCAAATCCGCCGTCGTGAGCGACGGTCGCGAATGACCGTGGTCAACTGGCCCGGCCGGTCGGGACGCGTTCACTGCTGGCCTGCGCAGCGCCGGTACGCGCGAGGCGCAAGGTCTGCCTGCATGGTCGGCGTGCAGCGGTTGTCAGGGGCGGGCGGCCAGCAACCTGGGCGCAGTGGCCGTGGTGTCGAACCGGGAGGTCGCTGGGGCCGGTCGGCGAGGCGCACGTGGGACACGACGCTGTCGTAGGTCGCGGCGGCGCAACGGCGACCCGACCGCGGCGCTCGCGCCGAACGCGGATCACAGATGCCAGGTCTGCGTGCGAGACGAAGAGGGTGAGACACAACAGCTCCTTGGGTGACGGCGGTTCGTACAACCACCGATGTCGGCAGGTAAAGCTCGGCGCGTCCGCCGCTGTGGCGGACGGTGGTGGTGGACGTCGGTGGAGGCGGGGTTGGTCACGGTGACCGGCGGCGGTCACCGTCACGCTCGGCCGTGTGCGGCGGCGATGCCGCCGCACACGGCCGAGCAGGGCGGCGAGTGCGTTCCCGGCGGGGGTTATGGCCGGGTTATCCAGCGGCCGGGCTGCGGGCCGTCGGCGGGATGGCTGGGCTGGTGTTCGTGATCGAGCACCGTGGCGTCGGGATGGCTGGGCTGCCAGTGGCCGTCTGCGGCGGTCACGGCGTGGCAGCCTGCGACGGTGCAATGCGGTGCCAGAGGCTCGAAGGCGATGCTGTAGTGGCTGGCGTCGTCGGTGCTGACATACAGCGACAGCGGCCCGTCGGGATGCAGCACGCGGTGCGCGCTGGGCGGGCCGCTGATCAGGTTGGTGAGCTGCAGCGACCAACTGGCTGTGGCGTCGCGGTAGAGGTCGCTGTCGGTGCCGTACGCCGCGGCGAGCTCGATCAGGTGCTGCTGGCAGGAGGCGACGGTGGCGGTCGCGTCGGAACTGATGTCCAGGCGTCGCAGCTTCGGGTTGTCGTCGATGGGCTTGAGCAGCGGGGTCGGTACGGCCGGGTCGTCGTAGCTGGTTGGCAGCAGCGCGGCGAGGTCCATGCCGGTGGAGGTGGCCGCGCCCCACGTGTAGGCGCGATCGGTGACCGTGGTGACGATCGCGGTCCATTGACTGGCCGGGATCGCGTAGTTGTCGCGGTCGAACAGCGCGTCGTCTCGGACGTCGCGGTACGTGCGCGCCTGGCCGGTCAGCAGCGCGTCGAACACTGCGGTGACGACAGCGGTGACCAACTCCTGCGGGCCGAGGGCATCGCCGTGGATCTGCTCACGAATGGCGTCCAGCTCGGAGCGTGTCAGAGGGCGCCGCACGGCGGAGGGCGTCGGCGGCGGCGAGGTAGGGGTAAACCAAGGGTTCATAGCGCAACTCCGGTAAGAGGAACCGTCGGCGCACGCCAACGGGGGTGCGCCAGGACGGTCGATGGCAGGAATTTCGGGGCGGCTCACCGCGATACGGCCCGGCACTGCGCAGGCCATCCCGCGAGAACGCGGCGCTGGTCAGCCGCCCGAAGGACATCAACGGCCGCGTGTGCCGGGTGGGCGCCGCGCTGCACCTTCGCCGTCCTGGCGAGGGACGCAGCGCGGCGGGCGGGTCAGGCTGCCTCGGAGAACTCGTCGGGGTCGTACCACTCAGCGGTGTCATCGGCGGACGCGTCATTGCGGTCGAACGGTGCCCCGATCACCACGCCGTCGGCACCGTCGTTCGCCGCAAGCACGTCGCCCACCTGGTCCTGCTCGGTGGAGACGGGCACCTCCTGCGGGCCCTCGTTCGCCGAGAGCACGTCGACGTTCTCCTCCTGCTCGCCGGTGTCGGGCACCGGCGACGCGTCGGCGATCAGCGCGGCATCCGCAGTTACGACGTCCTCGTCGGCGTGCGGGCCTTCGTCGTCGTCCTCGTATTCGTCGTCGGTGTCGTCCTCGGTGGTCGCCTCGGCCGTCCAGCCCTGGTAGAGGGCCTGCTCGTCGTCGGTCAGCGGGTACTTGCGCTGGCGCAGCTCGTCGTACCAGGCGACGGCCTCCTGCTTGTCGATCCACATCCGGTGCGGCTGGGTGGTGCCGTTGAGGTTGTACTCCAGCGCGCAGATGTACTTGGCGACCAGACTGCGGCGCAGCCGGTCCTCCCCGGCACCGGCCAGGGTGTCATTGTCGGAACCACCGAGAGCCCGGTACAGCTCGTCCAGGTCGGCGGAGCGACTCATCGCCCGGCCGAGGGCGGCGGTCCGCAGCGCCGGCACGAACAGCGCGCGGGCACCCTTGGCGGTGCCGAACTTCTCGACGATGAACTCCCGGCGCACCGTCGCGGCCAGTGTGAGCCGCTCGAGGCGCTCCTTCTCCTGCTGCTCGGCGAGTTCCTTCGCGGCGATCTCTTCCGGGCTCAGACCACGGTGCGCTGCCGAGACCTCCTTGCGGCGGCTGTAGCCGTATTGCGCCGGGTCGTCGCAGTACACAACGGTGCTGGCCTGACCGCCGTTCTTCTCCACGAAGGCGTGGAAACCGGGCTGGGTCTTGACCGCCTCGACGTCGACCGGCTGACCGTCGGCGTCCAGGAGCAGGTCCGCGCGTACCGCGGTGCCGTCGTAGCCGAAACCGCGCGGCTTGGGCGTCACGTCGACGCTCTCGAGGACCAGGTGCGCCTTGGCGACGTCGCGGTTGCGGGCGTAGGCGCGCTTGTCGCGCAGCCGCGACAGCTCGTGCTTGAAGTCGTACTGGTCGCTCAGCTTGTTCAGCAGCTTGCTCTGGGCGTCCGGGTCGTCGGCGAACTCCTCCAGCGCGAGGGCCTGGTCCAGGGTGAGAGTGCCGGCGTTGAGGGCGCGTTGCGCGGTGGCCGGCAACGCGCGGGCCTTGATGGCGGTGCGGACCTGGCTGACGTCGACGCGGCGGGCGTCGGCGATCTGCTGGTCGCTGAGGCCCAAGTCGAGCAGCATCTGGTACGCCTCGGCCTGCTCGATGCCCTCCAGGTCCTTGTGGTGGTCGTTGAGTTCCAGGAACTGCAGGATGAGCTGGATGTCGTCGTCGGTGTCGGCGATGAAGCACGGCAGCTCGAAGCGTTCGGCCCCGATCGCCGCGTTGCGGCGCCGCAGCCCGTCGACGACGGCGAAGTGCTCCACGGGTTCGGCGTCTTCGATCGGCTTACCCTCGACGTCGGTGGCCGGGAACAGGCCGAGCGAGCGCACGACCAGCGGCGCGCGGACGCCGAACAGCCGCACGGAGGCGATCAGATCGTCCAGCTCGCCCATCTGCGTGCGCTTGATGCCTTGCGGCTCGTGCAGGTGGCGGGCGTCGAGCAGGCCGGCGCGAAACGGCAGCTGCTGGCCCTCCCGGCCGGTGCTGAGGTGCACCGGCCCGTCGACGACCTCGCCGATCATCGCGGTCTCAGCCGCTACGAGGTCGGTGCCGGCGACGGTGCCGGGCTCCTCGGGTGCGGGGACGTCGTTGTTCTCAATAGCCTCGGTGTCGTTGATGACGGTGGTCACGATGGAACTACCTCCACATAGAGAGCGGTGATGAGCTGCGCTCGGGCGGGCGCCCGAGCGGGGCTGGCCTGATCCGTCCCGGGCCGGCCGATCGACGTGAACCGCAAGGGCCCACCCCGGCGGTCACATCGACGCAGCAATGGCTGGTAGGGGTGGGCTTGCGGGGCGCGGCGCGGGCGGCCAGGATCAGTGGCCAGCCCCGCCGGCACCCGACCCGGTGCCAGCTGACGGGTCAACCGGCCCTTCGAAAAGCAGGCCGACATTGCTGGTGGGTGCGCCGCCACTGACGCAGGCGTCAGTGGGCGGCGGGGTGGCGCAGGCGGTGCGCGGGCACATGGGTCCGAACGACGCTGGTCACCAGCCTGGTCAACCGGTGACCTGGTCCTTCGCGGACGGCGCGCTGGCATGCCGCGATGGCCAGCGCGTGTTCGTCGCGACGCCATGCGCACCAGGCGGCCAACGTCGCGGGGCCGCTGGCGTAGCGGTCCGGAACGCGGCGGGTCACGTCCAGCCACAGATCGCGTTGCCACATGCACGCGCACACGTCGCCCCACGCCGCCTCGAGGACATCGCGGCGGGTCAAGGCGAGAGCCAGCGGCGCCAGCTGCCCGGCGGTGAGGCGCCGGCCGCGCTTGGCCGTGGCCCGAACGTCGTCGAGCAGCCCGGGGACGACGGCATCCGGTGTCAGGGGCGCCACCGCGGCCTCCACTTCGGCCTGCGAGACCAGGTCGGGGGCGACCAGAGTGTCCAGGGCCTGCCGGGACGGTAAGGCCACCATGCCGGCGTAGGCCATCTGGGCGGCGACCGGGCTGGTGGCCGGGTCGATGTCCATACCGCGGTGGGCCTGGCACGAACAGCTGTCGAGCAGACACACGCACCGCGAACCGGTGACCCACAGCAGAGTGTGCAGCGGCCAGAACAACTCGAGGATCCGGCCGATCGTGGCCAGGACCGGCCGTATCGGGGGTGGGCCGTAGCCGATGAGCGCGACCTCGGCGCACGGCTCGGCTGGGGCCTGCAACATCAGGTGCTCGCTCAATGCCTCGGCCGAGAACCGCAGCGGTTCCGCGGCCACGCCGAGGATGCGCTGATCGGCGCCGAGATACACCGCGACGATCTCGCCGCCCGGGTGATAGCCCAGCAGGTACGGCACGGCACCCAGCATGTCCTGCGGGCTGCGGACGGTGGTCTCAGGTGAGGGGTCGGTCATGATCACAGTCGCCTTTCAACGAGAGGGGTGCGGGCGTACGCCGCAGTGCCGGTGCTGAACACCCGGTGCGGAAGGTGGTTGGGTTTTCCGGGGGCTTCGTGTCACGCAACGGCGTCGTCATCGACCTATGGCGCGGTGTTTGCCGAAGCTGGGCATGGCGTGGTCGGGGCGCCTGCCCCCGGGAACCGGTTATGGCCGGTCGGTGGGCGCCTGCTCAGGGATGTCGGGGCGGGGGCGGAGCACGCCGAGCACCCGCACGTGGGGTGGCCCCGAGCCAGCCAGGCTCGATAGCGCCGGCGTGGTGGTGGACGCCGATGGGGTGAGGGGCCGTTGGGGGCGGCATGGGTTACCTCCAGGACGCACGGCAGGGCGCCCACCGCTTGGCGGGCGCCCTGCAATGGCGGGGATGAGAGGTGACGGGCCGCTACCTCAGGCGGCTGCCGCGGCCAGGCGCAGGGCCTTTGAGGCGGTGGTCTCCATTTGGTAGGCCGCGTCGGCGTCGCTGATGCTGCGCGCTACGGAGGTGACGGCCTGCATGATGCCGCCGGCGCTCAGGTCGGCCCCAGCGATGAAGTGCGCCAGGATGGCGTCCTGCTGTTCCTTGGTGTAATGCAGCTGCTGGGAGACGACCTTGATGGTGGTTTCCGGTCGGCGGACCGTGACTCCGGCCGCGCGTTCCAGGTCGGCGACAGCGCGGGCGACGAAGTCGACGTTGAGGTAGGCGCGGATCGTGTCGACGGTCTGCGAGGTGATCAGCTCCAGCAGTTTGCGTATCGTCCCCGCGGAGGGGTCGACGATGCCGTCCTCGTCGGTGATCCGGGCACCCAGATGGGTGCGACCGACGGCGCCGCGTTCGACGGTCTGGCCGTTGCGGCACACCTCGATGCGCAGCCACGGGGCCAGGGAGTAGCGGCCGTAGCCGGTCTCGGAGTTCTTCAGCAGGAACCCGCCGGAGATGACCGGCAGGTCACTGCCGCGGCGCCCGTCGAACGGCGAGCGGTAGTTGCGCAGCAGCTCCGGGGCCATGACCTGCACCTCGGGCGACACGAACCGCACGTACATGCGCCGGTCGGTCAGGTCGCAGGAGGCGATCTGCACCGCGACGCCGGCCTTCTCGATGCCCTCGATCGCCGCCGTCAGCACGTCGAGGTTGTTGATGCGCAGATACCGGTCGGACAGGAATGCCCGGGCGGTGCCGTCACCGCTGTCGGGGGTGCGGCGCAGGCAGCGGACCAGGAATCTGCGGTCGTCGCGTTCCAGCCAGCTGTTGACGTTGTCGTCCAGCAGCGGCACGTTCTCGGCGGCCAGCCGGCGAAGATACGGGACGGGGATGTCGAGCTTCGCGCCCAACCCGCCCAGTGCGACGTCGGAGAGAGCGAAGGTGCCGGGACCCACGCCTACGCCCGTGGAGGTCAGCACGGGCGTGGCGCGAGCGATGATCAACTTGCCGTTGTCGGCGTGCATGGTGGCGGCGCTGGCGTAGACGTCTACCGCCCGGTCATGTTGATCTCTGAGCGTGGCGATCAGGCTGTTCATCCCGATGTGGCGGTTCTGGGCCACGGTGAGCGTGGGTGTTGCCATAGAAGGTGCCTTCCAGGTGGGCCGCCACCGTGACGGTGGCGGTCGGCGGCACGCCCGCCGCAGGCCGTGGTCGGCGGGGCGAGCGTGTGCTGGCCCGCCGGTGCCCGGGGCCGTGCCCGGCCGGCCGGGCGGCAAGGCGGCCAGGGCGAGAAGATCTCTGGCCGAAGGCCAAGATGTTTTCGGCCCGCCTTGCGCCAGGCGCCGGGTCGGCCACCGTGCCCGGCCAGCACCGCCGCCGCCGTTGCCCGGACCGGGAGCCGCCACCGTGGAGAAGCGGTGCTCAGCCAAGGCCAGCCTGACGGCCCTGCCGTGCTCGTGCACGTCGTGAAGCCGTGAATCGGCCGCGCGATATCGCCTGGGCAACATCGCTCACCTGCGCGTTTTGTACTTAGGTGCCGCTACCTCACGACGGGCGTGGCGTTGACGCGCCAAGGGTCCAGGTAGCGCCGACGCGAGCCGGGTATCGGCCGGTGCTGGCGCGATGACCTGGATACGACGGCTGCGCGGGTGCGTCGGTCCGTGCGCGTCGGCGCAAAAGCCGGCTCGGGCGAGGCACGGACCCGGCGGGAACGTCGATGTAGCGCTCGCAGCGCAGCCGGACGTAGTCGACGTCGGAGCTGAAGGCGACGTACGTTCCGTTGAGGATCGTGCCGCCGAGCCGGTCACAACATGCAACCGATACGGGATACCAGCCGGTCACCGCGTAGGTGACGACGTGGCCGCAGGACAGGTCCAGGTCGAACACGCACCGCCGGTGCTGCTCGCGGGCGCCAGTCGGCGGCGAGGCGTTCGCCGCCGTGATGTCGGCGTCGTGGCAGGGCCGGCAGATCGGCCCGAGGTCGGCGTCGTAGCCGGCGTCGCAGTTCTCGCACACGATCCGCAGGCAGCGGTGACATTCGCCGGAGGCGGTGGTGCCCAGGTCGGCGTCGCAGAATCCGCACGGGCCCGTCATGCAGGCCGTCGTGTGCTGCCCCGCCTGGTGGTGGTGACACGGGTGCTCAGCCATGGTGGCCTGCACGGGCAAGCTCGGACCGGTAGTGGGCACGAGGTGACGGCCCGTCGTTGGCGAACGGTTCGGCTCGTAGCTGGGCGTGGTGGAGGGCTCGGTGGGTAGTCATGACGCGCTCGCAGCGAGGTCGGCTGCAGTCTGCAGGAACTCGCGGTAGGCGTGGTCGGCGACGTCGACGACCACGGCGAGTACCTGGCGCGGTAGATCGTCGGCGTCCCGGAATACCTGCGGGATCAGCTGGCCGGAGGCCATGGTGATCCGGTCGGCGATGGTGACCATGACCAGGAAGCCGCCGTCGCGGTAGTCACCGCTGACGGTCGCCTCGATGTCGACTGCGGTGACCGGTGCCGCGAAACGCAAGATCTGCTGTTCGCTGCAGTGCTCGATGAACGCCGCGACGTCGGTGCCGAAGTCCCGACCGCCGGGGTTCATCAGCGTGAACAGAGTCGGCAGCTCATCGGTGCCAGCGGCGTCGGCTGCGAGGTGATCCAGCCGGGCCAGATCAGCCCAGACGGTCAGTCCAGGGCCATCTGATCGCATCGTCGGGTTGGCAGTGCGCGGCCATGCAAGAGCCGCGCGGAGAAGGGCTTTGAGGAACATGCGGTGCTCCTGAGCATCGAAACAGGGCGCCCACCCGGATGGGTGGGCGCCCTGACGGACAAATAGCGAAGTGGAGTTGTCGGCTTCCCGAGGGCGGCGCAGGCCGCAGGGTCAGATCGTGTGGCGCCGCGGGCGATACAGCTCGACGGCGGTGTCCACGGCGTCGCGGTCGGGGTGGCCGGCACCGCGGAGGTCACTGACCGTCCATGCGAGCCGCAGCACCCGGCCATAGCCCCTCGTGCTCAGCTGACCGGTCTCGACCATTCGGCGCAGACCGTCTGTTGCTGATGCGGGGATACGAAACCGCGGCCGCCGTAGGACATCGTTGGAGACCTCCGTATTGGTGGAGAAGCCCTCCTTTGCCCACCGCTCGGCGGCTGCCTCCCTGACGGCGGCAACCCGAGCCGCGACGGTTGCGGTCGAATCCCGCGCACAGCTCTCGCCGGACGCGGCCGGTTCGACGGTGACGGCAATGTCTAAGCGGTCGGAGATCGGGTGGAGCTGGTTGCGGTAGCGCCGGCGGGCCGGTGCGCTGCACCCGTCGCCCCGGCTGTGGGCGGTGGAGCACGGACACGGCCGGGATGTGGCGATCAGCTGAGCGTCGGCGGGGAAGGTGCTGGTGCCCCGTGCGCGCGCCACCTGGACGATGCGGCGCTCGAGCGGCTGACGCAGCGCGTGCAGGACCTCGGGTGCGAAGTCCGGGGCGTCGTGCAGCAGCAGGACGCCACGATGCGCCAAGCTGACCAACCCCGGTCGCCGGCCGCCGATCATGCTGGCCACTGACGTCGCGGTCCCCGGGGACTGCAACGGGGGGCGCCGGACCAGCGCGTCGACGGGATGACCCGCGGCGGCATGCAGGGCGCTGACCTCAACGGCCTGACGATCGTCGAGATCCGGCATGAGTGACCGCACATAGTCGCCGATCACCGTCACCGGCAGCTGCGGTGCGGCGGTGACCCCGAGGTGGTGCCGCCCCGCAGCGGCGACCTCCAGGGCGAATCCTGCTGGCGATATCGACGCCGGCAGCTGTGCCGGGCCCGCTTCGGCTGGACCATCAGTTGCCCTCGCGCGGTCCTCGGAAGGGTCGGGTAGAGCGGGTTCAACGCCGGTGGTGGCCCAGTTGAGCAGGTCGGACAGGGCGTTGAGAGCGATCACGCGTACGCCGGGCACCAGCATCGCCTGGCGGGCGTTGGCCGCCGGCACCACGACGGTGTGGTATCCCCGCTCGGCGGCTGCGGCAACCAGGGCGAGCGTTTCGGGGACCGGCCGTACTGCTCCGTCCAGACCGACTTCGCCGAAGAACATCGTCTCGCTCAGCGCGGTGAACCGGAGGTGACCGGCAGCGGTGAGGACCGCCGCAGCGACCGCCAGGTCGGTGCCGGGAGGCACCGACCATTGTCCCAGTGGGGCGACGGAGATGATGATGTTGCGGTCCGGCCAGGTCAGGCCGCTGTTGGTGATACCCGCGTACACGCGGTCGCGCAGCTCGGGATACGAGGCGCCTTCCGGGTCGACCGCGACCAGGCCGCGGCCGCCGGTCAGCGCGCTCACCCGGACGATGACCTCGCGAAGGTCACCACCGTCGAGCGTCAACGTCGCCACGCTCAGCGCGGTCATGCCGGCCACCGCGCCGACCGGACGCTGTAACGCATCCCCGCCAGGGCCTGTCGGCGCTCGGGCGAGACGTGGTCAAGGGGGAACTGCTGACCCGCGCGTACATCGCGGGTGTTGTCAATGGTGGTGGGCAACGACGGCCTCCGTAGTCATAGGGGTCCCGGCGGCCGAGGCGTTGCGGTGGCTGCCGGGAAGGACGGCTCGAGTCGGCCCGCCCGGCGTGGTGCCGGTGTCCAGCCCCGGTGCCGCAGGCTGACTGCGCCGGTGCAGTCGTCGACCCCGATGCCACGCTGGTCGCGATGGCCGGCCGGTGGCTTGACGACGGCGCGCGCGGGCGGGACCGTGCCTAGTCCCTTCCCGCGCGGGCGCCCGACATGAGGCGCGACCGATCTGTCGCAGAGTCACTGCCGGTCCGCGGCGCTGGCCGGTCGAGGATGACCTCAGCGACGCCCAAGGCCCGCGCCCGTAGCTCGTCGGCGGCCTCACGCACAGCGAACTCGTCGTTCTCTTGCCCGGATTCGTTCGCCTCGTCGCACAACCGTTGCGCTTCGGTCTGCATGGCGTCGGCCGCCGCCACCAGCTCGAAGAACGTGGTGCGTCGCGGGCTGTGGAACACCGCGCGCAGCCCGGCGATGAAGGCACGCGCGTGAGCGGGGTCGCGCAGTGGGACCACCGCGTTGCCGGTCGTGACGATGTAGCCGCCCGTGGTGTCGTCTGGACGCCACTGGTGTAGTAGCCCGACCGCGGTGAGGTGGGCCAGGTCGGCGGCGATGTCGGCCGCAGGGGTGTGGAGCTGGCTAGTCCGGTCCGGGGAGGTCACGTCGGTCACCAGTCCCATGCGGGAAGGCCGTTGACGCGGTCGGCGTCGGCATCGAGCAGCACGTAGTCGGCGCCGAAGCGGTGCGCGTACTTCCATAGCTGCCAGACAGCCTCCGGGACGGTGTCCGGGTGCTCGTTGCGGTGCGCGGCGAGGTTACTGGGCACGACCAGCAGCCAGCCGTGGCGGGTGTCGTAGGCGGTGACACCCCAGTAGTCGTTCAAGCGGGTGCACACTTGCTCGGGAAGATGGCCCGTGGACAGGTCGAGCACGCTCGCGATCCGCGGACCGCTGGTCTTGGCCCTCAGCTGCCCGCGAGCGCGGTTCAACCAACCGTGCAGCTGCTGTTCGGTGCCGGCGACCCGAATGCCATCCTCGTTGGTGGCGGTGGTCGTGATGATCGAGTACGTGCCGTCGGAATCGGGTTCGTCGACGTCTTTGGAGACGGCGAACGTCTCCGCTGCGTCGAGGACCGTGACGTCGTGTTGCGCTTGGACGCATTCCAGCCTGATCAGCATGTTTCTTCCTTCGTGCTGCTGTGGATGATGAGTGGTGAGATGTGGGGCTGCGCTCCGGCGATGAGCCGCCGTGGCTGTCGTCGTCGCAGAGCACTAGGGAAGCCGCGTGCCGGTTCCCGGCGGCGCGGACTTGGCGCTGCTACGTCGGTGTGGCGTCGGGGAGCAGGCGCTGGCGTTCCAGGGCCAGCAGCGTCCGCGCGGGGGCGTGCCAGCGGTCGTCGCCGATGAGCGCGGTGGTCCGCCCGTCGATCAGCGCGTGCAGAGCCGGGATCTGCTCGGCGTAGGCGCCGCCGATCGCTTGCAGGTCGGCGCAGGCGCGGAGCGTGGCGTCGCGCATTTTCTTCGTCCACGGGACGCTTGCGGGCGGAACCTGGATCCGGCGGCGTGTTCGGCCGTAGATGGGCCCTTCGCACAGGTGGTAGCCGAGCCAGACGACCGGCGGGTGAAGGCCGGCGGCTTGCGCGAGCAGGGCGACTTTGTCGTAGTCCCAGGCGCGGCCGCCGCGCTGCTGGCGGTGTCCGGCGACTTTCGGGCGCGTCAGCGTGCGCCAGTAGTCGGGGTGGACGCCGGTGGAGGCGACCAGGTCTTTCTCGTCGGTGAAACCGCCGGCGCCCAGGGCGTGCGGTAGCTGGTCGAGTAGCAGGTGGGCCAGTTCGCGGCGGACGGCTGGCACCGCCGGGTCATCCGCTGGGGCCAGGCGCGGGGCGCGGGGTGCGGGCATCGGCTCGTCGGGCAGCTCGGGAAGTGCGGCACCGGCGGCGAGGTAGTCCAGGAGCACCGCGGCGAAGTCGTCGAGCGTCTGCTCAAAGCCGCGGGTACGGTCGTGATAGTCGCCGATGGGCAGCCATCGGCCGCCGCCGCGGTGCGCCACGCGGTGCCCAGCCTCGTGCAGCAGAACACGCCGGGTCCGGTGTCGGCTGCTCAGGGCTGCGCGGTGGACAGCGACGTCGCCGGTGCCCGGGTGGTAGAACCCGTCGGAGCAGGGCGATTCTTCGCTGTCGGAGTACACCCTGACCCGGTCCAGCGCGAACGGGCCGATCGCTCGGCGCACCAGCTGCCGCGTGTCGGTCAGCACGTCGCGTTCGGCGGCGGTGAGCTGTCGCTGAGAAACCCAGGTGGTTCTGTTCCGGGCGCGTTGGTAGTGCTGCGTGCGGCGGGTCCGGGCGATCTCGACGCCGAGCCGGTCCATGAACGCCCACAGCTGGTCGCGGGGCAGGCCGGGGGCGCTGAGCTCGGTGTAGCCCTTGTCGGCCAGGTCGAGTTTGGCTTCCTCGTTTCCCGAGGTGGTGTAGAAGGACAGGGTGGGCAGGTGGGTGCCTGCCCACGTCCGCCAGGCGGCCCGGGCCCGCGGGAGGTGGATGTCGGTGAAGAACTGCTCCGGCTCCCGCAACTTCCCGCCATTGAGCACATGCTGGGCGAACCGGTCGATGACTTGCTGGTCTTCGCTGTCGGCGAGGATGGCCCGGACCGCGTCGCGTAGGGCGCCGGCTTCGATGACGGTGCGGTCGCGGTTCTGCAGGCCCTTGGCGTCCAACGGCAGGTCGTAGGAGGCCAGCAAGCCGGGCATGGTGGTGACCAGAACACCGCCGATCCATACTCGGCCCGGCTGGCCGCCGAGCACGCACGTGCCGTGGCCTTGCGGCGGCTGGTAGCCGGGCTCGCTCAGCGCCCTGAACCGGCTGATGGCTTCGTCGGCAAGATTCTTGGGGCAGGCGACGGTGATGACGGTGCCGCGGGTGCGGTCGCTGCGATGCAGGTGGTAGACGAGGACCTCGGTGCCGGCGGCGGATCGTGACGGTACGAGGCCGTCGAGCAGCCGGCGGCGTTCGACGGCCGGGATGAACCCGTAGCCGACGGTGTCGTACCGCAGTTGACCGACCTCGGGGCTGCGGGCCAGGACGAGACAGGCGAGCTTCTTGCCCTCGCCGAACTGGCCGATCTGAGCGTCGGTCTTCGTCGAGTAGCCCAGCACCAGTCCCTCTTCGGGGATGCCGGGGCCGTCGTCGCTGATGGTCAGGACACCGTCGGCCCACCCGACGTGGGCGCCGGGGTCCTCGTCGAGCGCGTTGGCGATCAGCTCGCACAGCGCCCGCACGGGTGTCCATGACTTCACGTACTCCGGTGAGATCGGGTACGCCAGCGTGTCCACCGAGGCCGGCATAGCGGTGGTGGCGACGGTGTCGGGTTGGTGCTCTGCGACGTCCGCGGATGCGAAGTCGTCCACGAGACAATCTCCTTGCTCAGTCAGAGAAAGAAATGGGGGGCTTCCGACTGCGGCGCTCGGGGCGGCCAGCCGTTCCGGAGCAGGGCGCAGTGCTGGCGCCGCTATGCGGGTGCGCGGCAGTGACCTTCGGGCCCGGCGACGGTGGGCACGTGCGGCGGCAGGGTGACCGTCACGGTGAGGCCGGCGGTCACGACGGCGCGGTGTCCCAGCACCGTGCGCACTGGGACACCGGCGACGGGCTTACGGCACGAGGCCCTCGAGGTCAGTGCCGTCGGGCAGTGGCCAGGGCAGCGTGGCCGGATTGATTCCGGAGGCCAGTACGGCGTCGATGAGGGGCGACATGGTGTTGTCCGGCTCGGCTTGTACGGCTTTGGCCAGTGCGGCCCAGGCCAGCGCCGGTTCGCTGCGCCGCCAGGCGCTCCAGGCGGCCAGGTTCGCCGGCGCCGCCACGCGGTTCGGTGGCACCCGGCGGGTCATGTCGAGCCAGAGGTCGTGCTGCCAGTCCTCACCGGTGGTTGCCCGCCATGCCGCGCTACGGCCGTCGTTGTCGGTCAGGGCCACGGCCAGGTACGCGGCTTGCTCGTCGCTGAGCTGGTTGCCGGCGGATGCGATGTCCAGGCTGGTGTGCACGACGGCGGGCGCGTCCGGCAGCTGGCCCGGTACCCGGTGCAGGGCGGCGATGGTGCGGGTCTGCGCGTCGGGGTCCGGTTCGACGAACGCGGCGGCGTGGTCGCGTGAGGGCAGCGCCACGTTCCCGCGCAGTGTCATCTCGGCGGCGATGACGCTGCTGGAGGGGTCCAGGACGGCACCATGCTCTGGTGTGCAGGGGCACCCGTCGTTGAGGCAGTAGTACCTGCCGTCGTCGACCAGCAGGCACGCGGCGATGGTGACCGCCATGTTCAGCGCATCGACGATCCCGGCGATCCGTTCGCGATCCGACAGCGGCCCGTAGGCCACGACGAACGCAACGCCGGCGTCCGCGCGGGCGGCGGCAGTGCTGCTCTCGGCGACGATGACCTCATCCGGTGCCTGCCGGCCGATACTCAGACTGCAGGACAGGCGCCCGTCGCCGGTGAAGAACACCACGACGACGCTGTCGTTCGGGTGATATCCCAGCACGTACGGGATGGTGGCGAGCAGGTCACCCGGACCGCGAACGACCGACGGAGCAGAGTCAAGCACAGCAATCACTCCCTGAGGGCATGGCAGATGTCGCAACCCCGACCTGCATCACCCCCGCCGGCACCGTGATCGGGGAGAGTCACCGATCGCGGTGCACCGGCCGAAGGCGGGCACCCGGGGTCGCGCTGACCCCGGGCGCGGACCGGCCCTGACGGCCCAGGGCAGGCCAGGGACCAGACCGGCACGCCCACCGCAGCCGCATCTCCACCTGATGCGATCGTGGTGGTGGGCGTGCCGGGCGCAGCGCCCTGACCGGCCCGGGACGGGGCCGGTACAAGCGCTTGCGGGCAGCGGCGGCCACCGGCTGCCCGCGCCGATCATCACGGCAGACGCTCGGAACGGCCGCACCGTGGAGTGTCTGGTGTCCGGTTCGGTTCAGCTGGTGGCTGGCGTCAGTTCCGTGATCACGTCTGCGGCGGACGTGACGATGCGCGCACCGATGTGGGCACGGAGGATGTTGTGACAGCCCACCGACATGGCCGAGGTCACCGGCCCCGGCACGACCATCGCTGGACGATCGAGATCGAGGGCTCTGCTGATCGTCTGCACGGCGCCGCTGCGGGCGGCGGCCTCAACAAGCACGGTGCCGGCAGCGGTCGCGATCAGCCGGTTACGGATGCCGAAGCGGTGGCGAAGCGGCTCGGCGCCGGTCGGCCACAGGCTGACCAGCAGACCACGCTCGATGATCTGGTCGAACAGGTCCGCATTGCCCGCGGGGTAAGGGCGGTCGATCCCGCAGGCGAGCACGGCGACGGTGAGGCCATCGGCGGTCAAAGCGCCGCGGTGCGCCGCCGCTTCGACGCCGAAGGCCCCGCCGGACACGATGGTCCACCCCCGGGTGGCCAGTTCGTGCGCCAGCTCGGTGCTGACGTGTTTGCCATACGGTGTCGCCGCCCGGGCTCCCACGACCGCCACGGACCGTGGGAATGCCTCACGCAGCGACCAGTCTCCGCGCACCCACAGACACAGGGGCGGCTTGGTATCCCGGGCGACCGGCCCGTCGCCGGGGCTTGACTCGAGCCGGGCGAGGTCGTCGACCTGGGCCGGCCATTCCCTATCGCCGGGCACGACCAGCCGTGCGCCGATCCGCTGGGCGCGGCGCACCGCCAGCTGCGCGAACCGGCGAACGTCGCCCTTGGCCGTGCGGGCCGTCACGGCCGCGCGCAGCGAAGCGTCCGGGGCATCGCCGGCGAGCAGGCGCTCTAATGCCGCCGGTGCTCCGTCGTGCTCGACCATGGACCAGATCGTTGGATGGCCCGGTTCGGCCACCGTTGTCAGGGCGACCCGGGCAACCCGGTCCGCCTCGTCTGCGGCTTCCGGCGCCGGGCCGGTGGAGGAGCTGTCGCTGCGCATGGGGGTTCCCTTCGCTCATAGAGGTGGAACGCATGGATGCAGGTGCTGATCGATGCGGCAGCAAAGGCGCCGATCGATGTGCTGGCGCGCGGAAATGACCGCTGCCGTCTCCAGCTGGTAGGTGATGTGCGTCCAGGCAGGACAGGGCCCGGCCTGGTGCTGCGGCTAGGGCGCCGAACGTGCGTCGCGGGCCCGCCGTCGCGGTGCCGGCGGCTGCGGGTAGCCCATGCCGGGCGCGAAGAGCGTGACCTCGCCCCACTGCTTGGCGTGATAGAGCGCGATGTCGGCGGCGGTCAGCGCGTCCGACCAGGAGGCGGTGGCAGCCGCGTACGCAATTCCGGCGCTACCGCGTACCCGCACCGACTCGGCACGGCTGCCGGTGGTGATGTCAGATACGGCGTGTGCTGCGACCTGCCGTGCCACCGTTTCGCTGCAGCCCGGCAGCAGCAGAGCGAATTCGTCGCCACCGAGCCGGCCCGCCCACCCACGGTGCCGCGCCGCCAGGTCGGCTAGCCGGGTACCGAGGGCGCTCAGGACCTGGTCCCCGGCCGGATGACCGTGTTCGTCGTTGACTGACTTGAACATGTCGAGATCGACGAGGATCAGGAAGAGCCCGCGATCATTGGCTGCGGCATACGCCTGCCGGAGACCGACCCGGTTCAGCACGCCTGTGAGCGGGTCGGTGCGCACTTGATCGGCGAGCACGTCGTTGTGCTGGCGCAGGCGGCGGATCGTGGACGTCACGCTGAGCCGACCGCCGAGGAATGCCGCTGCGATAAGCCCAGCAGCCACCGTCTTTCGCACGAGATCGCCCCCTAGGAAGAAAACCGTCCAGCTCACCCAGCGGCAGGCGCTACGGACGCGGACGGCGAAGACACGGATGCCAGGGGTGTCAGCGCCACCGCCCGGCGAGTTCGCGGGCACCCGGCGCGGACCCCGCCGGAGGCGGACAAGACCGCTGCAGCCACAGCGCCCGCCGCGCTACGGCGGCGAGCGTGTGCTGGCCCGACGGGCCGGGGCCGGCCCGGATCGGCGGCCGGCAAGGCGTCAAGGGGCGAGAAGATCTCTGGCCGCAGGCCAAGATGTTCTCGGACCGCCTTGCGGCTGTCCCGGGCCGTGCCATCGTGCCTGGCCAGCACCGCCGCCAGCGTTCGGCGCCGCGGCCGAGGGACGGGGAAGGCCGTGACGGCGTTACCGCCGCGTGCCGTGAGAGGTTCTTCGTGCCGCGCGGGCTGCCGCGTCGGCCGCTTGCCAGGTGCTGAACCGCCGACCGGCGATCCGCTTTAGGAAGGCCGGTATGCGGTTCGCCGACATTCCCACCATCGGCGGCCCGAGTACAGCGAGTAGGTCCGAGCTACGTTGCGAGGACCAGCCAGCCCGGTCGATGGCATCTTCATCGGGAAAGACGTCAGCCACTCGGTCTACGCCCGGGTTCAGGGCGGGATCCTGAGTGCCTCCGTAGGAGAAGACCCAGTGCAGGTTGCCCGGCGGGTCGGGTTCGACCAGCCGCCGGAATCGGTCGACTTCTTTGGTGTAGCAGTAGAAATGGACGTCAGGAATGGCTCGACAGATACGCACCCACGCGTTGAGGTAGTCGTCGGAGAAGAAGTCTCCGGAGTCATGAATTCTGACCCACCGGCCCGCGAACCGCGGCGCCTGCAACTCGTCGATCATCGCCCGCTGCCACCCGGGCAGGTCGTCGAGCACGAACCGTAAGTTCGCCTGATGGCGGCCGCGGACGACAGGCCATAGGTAGCTGCCGTGAAGGGCGTAGCAGACCTGCCGGCAGATGCCCGCTGGACGGGCACGTGTTGTAGGTCCGCCCGTCCGGCAGCCGCCCGGCCCAGGCGGGCAGACTCCACGTCCACACGCCGATGTTCCTGAGCCGACGGTTGCTCTGCGTCAGCAGCCGCCCGGCTCGCTCTGGCCGACTGGCGGTTGCTGCGGGAACCGGTGTGTCATCCGGCCAGAGTGTGAGCTGGTCGGGTGCGGCATTGTTCGTCTCGTTGGTGGACGCGGCTCGGTGACGGCGCCTTTGGCTGTCAGAGACACTGGCGCTCGGCGTATCGCTCACGGCTCCCGCAGCCAACGGCCGGTGCGAACGTCGATGCGCCGCACGCCGTCCTCACCGCGGTCGGCCCCTCTTCCCCAGGTGACGCGGGACAGGTAAGGCTCGACGGCGCCAGCGATGATCGCGAAAGTGGGGTCGTTGTGGTCGAGGACCGTGCCGTCGCCCGAGGTCACCCGGCGCAGGGTGCACCCGGCATCCGGCTCGTCCCCGCTGGCTACGTCGTACGAGACGGCGCCAGCGACCAGAGAGCGAATAATGTGTCCGGCCTCGGCGATGGTCTCGCCGGCACGGAACGACGACGCGATGATGTCGCGGACGTCGGTTTCGGTAAGGCCGAGGTCGGCGTTCGCTTTCGCCGCGATCGCGCGGGCGGTGGTGATGTCATGGCCCCAATACCAGGGCGAGGCGTAGGGCCCGTTACCGCGCAGCGGAGTATGGCCGGGCTCGTCCTCGTTGACGATCGAGGGGATGTAACCGTGTTCGGTTTGCATGGTCTCGTCGATGTAGAACGCATGCCGCTTGCCGGACATCGGGGTGGGAGTCATCAGCGCACCATTGCTTTCGGAGTCGTTTAGTGAGTTCGGGCGTATCGAGGGCAGGAGCGTCTGCAGATTGGTGCTGACCGGTGCATGTCCTCGGCCGGAGCCGCGGTGCGATGACCGTGGCTTGTCCGCGCCGAGCCGGCGTCGGCTCGGGTTGCCGACGGGCGCGGATTGATCCGACGGGCGAGCGTGAGGCTGAACGCGGCCGGCGTCGATCTCCCGCGTATACCCGGACCGGCACCCGCCACGGAGCGTTGCTTCGGGCTCGGCTGAATCGTCCAGCTCGACCGTCTCGGCGCATGACCTGCGGCTTCCGAGGTTCGGTGCGCAGTGCGGGTATCCGCCGAGGGCGGCCCGGAACGGCGGCCGTCCGTATCAGCGGGATTCGTCGTGGTCGTCGGCTTCGATGGTGCTGCTCGCGCAGCCTGCCGGGCATCGGCCGTCACCGCTGGCACCTGCGGCGATCGTGGTGAGCGACCAGGGGCACCAGTCGTCTGAGTCGTTGCGGTGATTGTTGATGCGGCATCGGCCGATGCCGGCCGCCTCGCCGGTTGGCTCGTTGTCGAACTGGGCGACGATCCGCGCGACAACCTGCGGGATGGGTGACGTTGCGATCCTCGCGTTGAGGCGTGCCATCTCGTCGCATGTCAGGACACGCCCCACCCAGTACTCGATGAGGTCGTGGGTGATGATCAGGGCCGGTCGTGCCTGGTCGGGCACGGCGCGGCAGTTGTCGTCAGGCGGTCTGGCGGGATCGCTTCGGGTGTTGCCGTCGGCGCTCATGGCGGCTCCATGGAGGGCGATGGCCCAGGCGGGGTGATGGTGTGCCGCCCGGGCGGGGACGGCACGAGAAGGCCCGGCCGGGCGCAGGCGGTGTCAAGCCCGCCGCGGTGCCCCGCCGCGGCCATCACGCACTACCGCCGGCTCGTATTCAGCGGTCATTTTGAGGGCCAGCCGTGCGGGGTGGTCGCCGTGGTGTGGCTTGATGGCGCCACGAACGGCCGGGACCGTGCTCCGTCACCAGACCGGCGGCGACCTCAGCTAGCCGGCCCAGGGGAGCCTGCGTCTCTGTTGTTGCTGTCCCCGCCGATGAAAACGACTACCAGCACGTGTGGCGGCCTCATTGTGTATGGATGGTGACGCTGACTGTTGACTCCAGGTTCAACTTCCTGCGGGCAGTACCTTGGCGCCCTGCTCGCGGACGTTTTCAGCTCGCCGGCCGACTGTGCTGTCGACGACGAGCAGCTGAGCGTCACAGAACTGCCTATATTGAGCGCGGATCGCCTCTTCGCCGACCGAGTGGCCGCCGTCTCGTCCGCGTTGGCGGTCGCGCTCGATGCATACGTCGAGCGGGACGTCGGTCATGTCCCAGATCTCGAGCTCAGCTTCGCACCGGTCGGCGACCACACGGATTTCGTCGAGGTAGTGAGGTAGGAGAAACGGGTCGTCACATACGACGTCGAGACCCGAATTCAGTAGCGTCTCGATGAGCGTGTTGACCGCAAGTTGCTCTCGTTCGGCGTAAAGCAGGCTGTAGGCAGCGCCGTTGTTGAGCATCGCGTGTGGGTGCAGCATCTCTGCTATCTGATCGGAGCCGACCCGCGCGCGACCCTCTGGATGCTCGGCGACCCACTTCAACGCCCGGGTCGTTTTGCCGGCGGCCGGCAAGCCGCGCGTTATTACCAGGCGTCTCCCCATGTGGTCCTCAGTGAGTTCAGGTAAGGCTGTGAGGGCGGCGGCGTGGCGGCTCATCGCGCGCGTCGGGTGGGCCGCTGGTGCTCAGCGCCGGGGCGGTGTTGATGTTCGTCGCCTGCTCAGCGTGGTCGCGGCTGAGGCAGCCTACGGATGGCTGCGCCCTGGCAGCTACGGTGATTGCCGAAGCCGGCACGCCGGTCTCGAACAGTGACGTCAATGCTGCTCAGTGACCCCTGCGCGATAACTAGCGGTGATAGTTCGGTGGTCACGTCCAGACGGCGACGGGTGTGCCGTCGACCTGTTCGGGCGGGCTGGGGTAGCTGCGCGCGGTGCCCGTCGCTTTGCGGTGGGCGCTCCAGGCAATGGCGGCGGCGTCGAGGATGTCATCCGGTGGAGCCATCCCGGCGGGCCCGAGGATGTGGGGTACGACGATGCCGTGCCGGGCGAGGAGGTCTCGGCGGTGATGGTGGCCGGTCCAGGTCTTCTTGGCATGGATGAGCGGCTCGCCGGCCATGGTGCGAAATGACAGTTCGGGGTTGGCCTCGAACAGCAGGGTGGGGTGGCGCTCTCGGATGGCGTTGGCCTCGAGGACCTTGGACCGTAGGCCCCAGGACTGGCGGCTGAGACCGGTGCCGGTGAGTTCTCGGCAGCGTTTGTTGGCGCGGGTAAAGTCGGCTTCCTGCCATACCGGCCACGGTGGGATGCGCTGAACGCTGCCGCGGCGAGCGCCGAGCTGTTCGGCGACGACGGTTTCGACGGTGCGCCACCGGTCGGCCGGAATTCCGAGGGCTATGTTGACGCCGATGGCCGCGGCGCTGGAACTGGCGGCGATGATCTCGTACAGCGAGGCCGCGAGCATGGCCCGGGCGAAAGCGCCGTCGTGCAGTTCCACGGCCACCCAGCCGAGGGCGTACGCGTCGACCCCGATCACCCGGGTCATGAATGAGCCTGGCGGGACGGCAAAGCGGCGATAGTGGCGGCGACCTGGTCCGACACAACCGGTCTGCCCCTTCTGCCGATGTCGGTCGTCGCGCCGGCGTCGATGAGGCGTTGCTGAATGAAGCCGTACGAGGCGTCGACCTCGCCGGCGATCTGCCGGATCGTTAGCTGGTCCTTCTCGTAGAGCTTCTTCAGCAGCGACAGCTCCTTCTTCTGCGCGTCGGTGGTGAGCGCTCGGAATTTGTCGGTGTAGGGAAAGCGATGCCGGGCCTTGCGCTGTCGCGAGCCGTCGGTGGACATGGGTAGCCCTTTCAGGGGTAGATGGCGGTCGCAGATGGGCGTGGGGTTGGGTGAGAAGCGGGTGCCGGTGAACCGGTTTACATCCGCAGTTCGGCGTAGACGGCGATGTGGTCGGAGCCTTCTTGGGTGCCGCTGGGGGCGACCAGCGTGCGGAAGCTGGTCGGGATCACGTGTGGCAGAAGGGCGTCGTTGACGAGCAGGTGGTCGATGGTGAGCGGGACTTCGCCCGGTTTGTCGATGACCGTCGGTTGGATGCGCATGGTGTGGCCGCTGGCGATCCAGGCGAGCTCGGAGAGCAGGTGGAAGCCGATGCCGTCGTCGCGGACGCCGGTGACGGGATTCCAGGTACCGACGAGGCTGTCGAGCGCGTCGCTCGAGTGGACCCATGCGCCGCCAACGTGACGGGCTTTGCGGCGGCGGACCAAGGGTGTGCAGGGTTCGGGATTCCAGGGTGGGTAATGCTCACCGGAGGGCTGCTCGTTGAGGTCCCCGCCGACGATGACCGGCGTGCGGTCTTTCGCCCAGCGGTGCAGTCGCGCTGCTGCCTTCACCCGGGCCTGTGGGTGGTCACCCGGGAAGTGGTCGACGGCGGCGATCAGCTCTGGCCGGGTGCGGGCGTCGGCGTCGAGTACGGCGAACCGGCAGATGTTGACCTGGTCGGGGTAGGGGTCAACCTCGCCGCGGTCGATCCAGAACCGGGGCAACAGCAGGCCCGGGTCGTAGAAGATCGCTGGCGTGATGGGTCCGCGGTCGCCGCGGCCCAGCAGCGCCGCGTAGGGCGTGCCGAGAACGTCGGTGATGGCCTCGGCCGCCTGATAGAGGCCGGTGTTCCCGGCCGCGCCGTAGTTCTTGGCCTCACAGAACAGGATCAGCGCCGGCCGCTTGGGTGCGCGGGAGAGGGTGTTCTGTAGGCCGTCGAAGCGGTAGCGCAAGGTGGCTTTGTTCAAACCGCCGCCCTCGTAGTTGCAAGTGAGGACGGGCAGCAGGATGGGCACGGCGGGGTCCTTTCGGTGCACGGCAGGGCGGCGCTCGAAGGCGGCTGCCGCGCTCGGTTAGCGCACCGGTCACGGGTCGGCCCGCGGTCGTGTCGTCGGCAGCCACAGCGTGTGTTGGCTGTCGGGTTGCGGGAGTTGATGGCGTGGCGGATGGCTGCGATTTACGCGCGCGGGTTCACCTGCGGGGAGGGCTTTCACGAGGTCGGGCGGCGCTGGGCGGGGGGCCTCTTCGGCTTTCCTTGGGATGCTGGTCGTCCCGTGATGGCCATGACGGCGTGTTCGGCGCACCGTTCGGCGGGTTCAGTGGTTTCGATGTGTGTCCACGGAAAGCGGTAGTGGTCCGTGGTTCGCCTCAGCGCAGAGTGTTGTTCGCGGTAGCTGAACAGCCGCTGTTCGAAGGTCATCGGTTCGCCGCGGGTGCGGATTGACAGCGGTCTGCTGCACGACGCGCAGGTCGGCTGTCGTCCGGCTTCTGTCGAGGCAGGTTGTAGCGGTTCGTTGTTTGGGTCGGGCTGGCAGGCCGAGCAGATGCGGTTCTGGGCGCGGCCGAGCAGGGTCAGGTCGCGGGCGTCGAGTTCCACCACATGCAGGCGGACCCGGTCGGCCGGGTCGCAGGTGGCGAACAGGTCCAGGCAAGCACTACTGGTCACTAGGTTGTCGAGGACGACCACTGAGCCGGGCTCGGTCAACGCGTGATGGCGCAGCGCGGCGGCCAGGACAAGCACGGTGGCGTCGTGAGCGCCTGCGGGCTGGGCGTCGGTGTTCAGCCAGCTCTCCCGGTCGGCCAGTTGCGTGAGGTCGGGCATGTTCAGATAGCGGCCGCCGGTGGACGCGGCGATGAGTCGGGCCACGGTGGTCTTGCCGGAAGCCGGCGGCCCGACCACGGCGACGGTCTGTACGTCGTGCTCGGCGTTCATGACCGGCGTTCCGGGGCGGGTGACGCAGATGGCGTCGGCCTCATCGGGGCTGTCGGGGCCGGGGCGACGTCGGGGTGGCATCGCCCGGTGCAAGCCTCCACCGGATCCCGCGGCTGCGTGGCCGTAAACGTCTCCTCTATGGGAGGAGCAGCCAGGTCGTGCAGACTCTGTCTGTGAGGCCGCGAAGTGCCCGTCTTGGTCGTGGCGACCCGGGTGAAGCGGCCGTAGAAGGCGGTGCCAGTGACCTGGCGACCCGGCGACAGGGCGGCGCTGGTGGTGGACGCCGACGACGGTGACGCGCTGCTGTGATTGATCACAAGGAGGTCTTTCCGTAAGTCGCTGGCTTGGGGGAACCGTGTCAATGGCCAATCAGTTCGCCCCAGAGGCGGCCAGTAGTCGTCCCCGCTGGCGGCCACGGATTTCTCCCCGCTGGCGGCCAGATAAGTTCCCC
>NZ_JBFAQM010000031.1:0-103785 GCF_040677315.1 Actinoplanes sp. NPDC049316
CGGCTCGGCGCCCGTACGGGCACCCCGCTGCGGCTCTACACGGTCGTGGCCGACGCCGACGCGACGCTGCCGTTCCAGTCCGCGACGCCGCGACGCGCCGGGCGGTCCGCGACGCCGCCACGCGCCGGGCGGTCCGCGGTCAGCTCGCGCGGTCCGCGGTCGGTCAGCGGCCGTCGGCCAGGCGCAGGGAGTATTCGCGGACGGCCGCGTTGTAGGTCTTCTCGTCCAGCTTCCAGTCCGACTCGCCGGGCGTCGCCGCCCGGTTCAGCTGGGTCTGCAGGGTGACGACCGCCGAGGACAGGCCGCTGAACGGCCGCGTGCGCCACAGCTGCTCACCCGCGGGCGCCACCTCGACCAGGTCGTCGTCGACGGTCAGCAGGCCCGCGCCGGCCAGGCGGCGCACCGACTCCTCCAGTTCGGAACGGCTGGGGACGCTGTGGTGCAGGAAGTCCGCCGCCGCCAGCACGTCGGCCAGGCTCGCGCCGGTCACCGGAAGGGCGGCGTGCAGCGCGCGGTCCCTCTCCAGGCGCTCGGCGATCACCGCGGACACGAAGATCCAAGCGTCGTTCCAGTGCCAGCCGCCAGCCCCCATGCCGCAATGATGCCGCCTGCGGCCGGAACCGGAAAGCAAATGTGTCGGGATGATCACCGAGCTGTGTCCGGGCGGTCGGACATTTCACCCGCTGTCGCCCGTCCACCCAGGACGGACTCACCCGAACGGTGCACCCGCGGCCGGCCGGGGCCCGGACCGCCGCCACGCCGGACCGGGCCGATGACCGCCTTCGCCGAGAAAAACGGATTTAGCGCGCCGCCGCCGGGTGGCTCAGGCCACCGCCGGGGCCACCCGCCCGACCGCCTCGCGCGGCCGCACCGCGAACACCGGCATGAAGATCTGCACCAGCGGCCCGATCCCCAGCGCGTACGCGACCGTGCCGATCCCCACCGTCCCGCCCAGCAGGAAGCCGATCGCCAGGACCAGCACCTCGATGCTCGTCCGCACCAGCCGGATCGACAGCCGCGGGAAGCGGTTGACGAGCCCGGTCATCAGCCCGTCTCGGGGTCCGGGGCCGAAGTGTGCGCCGATGTACATGGCGGTCGCGACCGCGTTGAGGACGATGCCCACCACGAGATAGGTGACCCGCATGGCCATCGCTTCGCCCGGGGCGAGGACGGCGAGTGCCGCGTCGGCGACGAAGCCGATGACGACGAGGTTGGCGATCGTGCCGAAGCCCGGCCTCTGGCGCAGCGGGATCCAGAGCAGCAGGATCGGGATGCCGGTGAGGATGACCACCCAGCCGAAGGTGAGCCCGGTGGCCTTCGACACACCCTGGTGGAAGACGTCCCACGAGGTCAGCCCCAGCCCCGACTCCACCATGAACGCCATGCTCATCCCGTAGAGGATCAAGCCCGCGAACAACTGACTGGTACGGCGGGACAGCCGGCGATCTGCGACGACGTCGGCGAGCCGTCCGAGCGCCGCGAGACGTGCCGCCGGCGTGATGCCTCCGGTCGGGGCAAGGTGGTTGCTTCGCTTCGACATGAGTGCCACTCTGAAGGCCAATTGGACGGGCTGACAGAGCCAATTTCCCGGAGGTGGCTGTGACGACGTCGGTACGGGGAGGCCAATTGGCTCGGCTCCTCGGCCAGTGGCACTCTCTGCCGGGCCGGCACCGAAGCCCGGACTACGTTGCGCTGGCCGGGGCGGTCCGAGGGCTGCTCGCCGACGGACGGCTGCCGCTGGGCGTACGGCTGCCCGCGGAGCGCGAGCTCGCCGAGGCGCTCGGCGTGAGCCGGACGACCGTGACGGCCGCGTACCGTGGCCTCCGCGAGACCGGCCACCTCACCAGCCGGCGCGGCGCGGGGAGCTGGACCACCCTGCCGAACGGCCACCGGGTGGCGACGTCCGGGCTGTGGACCCCCGACGACGACCTCGACATGATCGACCTGGGCGTGGCGGCCTCGGCGGCGCCGGTCGAGCTGGTGCCCGCCGCCCGGGCCGCCGCCGACGAGCTGCCGCGGTTCCTCGGCAGCGCCGGGTACAACCCGACCGGCCTGATGGAGCTGCGCGACGCCGTCGCCGCGGGCTACACCGCGCGCGGCGTGACCACGAGCGCCGAGCAGATCCTCATCACCAGCGGTACGCAGCAGGCCCTCGACCTCGTCCTGCGCCTCTCCGTCCCCGCGGGCGCGTCGGTGCTGGTGGAGTCACCGACGTACCCGAACGCCCTCGCGGCCCTCGCCGCCCGGCGCGCGCGGATCAGCACCCACGGCATCGACGCGGCGACCGGCTGGGACGGCGAGATGCTGCTCGGCGCGCTGCGGCAGACCCGTCCGCGGCTGGCGTACGTCATCCCGGAATTTCACAACCCCACCGGCCACCTGATGCCGGCCGCGCTGCGGGAGCGGCTCGTGGCCGCGGCCCACGCGACCGGGACCGAGCTGGTCGTCGACGAGTCGTTCGTGGACCTGCCGCTCGACACCGACGAGATGCCGCCGCCGGTGGCGGTCTTCGACCGGCACTCTCGGGTGGTGTCGATCGGCGGCATGAGCAAGGCCTACTGGGGCGGCCTGCGCATCGGATGGGTACGCGCATCCGCCCCGCTCGTGCAGCGGCTCGCGGCCGTGCGCGTGGGCGTCGACATGTCCAGCCCGGTGCTGGAGCAGCTCGTCGCCGTGCACCTGCTGCGCGACGCGGAGACGATCGTGGCGGCCCGGCGCGCCCAGCTGGCGGTCCGCCGCGCCGCGCTGATCGCCGCGCTGCGCGAGTACCTGCCGGAGTGGCAGTTCACCGTGCCGGCCGGCGGGGTGATGCTGTGGGCGGAGCTCGACGGCCCGATCTCCAGCGCGCTGGCCCGCGCGGCCGAGGACGTGGGGGTGCGGCTGGCGCCGGGCCCGCGGTTCGGGCTGGACGGGACGCTGGAGCGTTTCCTGCGGCTGCCGTACTCGCTGCCGGCGGACGACCTGGCCGAGGCGATCCGCCGGATCGCGTCGGTGCGCCACGACCTGGACCGGTCGGCGCGGCCCGCCTGGCGATCGGAAGCGGTCATCGCCTGATTCCGGCACGCGGGGGCCGTGCGCCTCGGCGATCGCTGGGATGATGCCGGGATGAGCGCGCCAGAACCGCCCCGGGACCGCGACCGCCGCAAGGCCGACACCCTCGCCAAGCTCACCGGCCCGGCCGCCGACGCCTGGGTCGCCACCGCCGCCGGCGACGAGCCCTACCTGGTTCCGCTGACGCTGGCCTGGCTGCGGGAACGGGTCGTGCTGGCCACCGAGAGCCGCTCCCGGACGGCCCGGGCGATCACCGCCACCCGGACGGCGCGGCTCGGCCTGGGCGGTACGCGGGACGTGGTGATGATCGACGCGGTCCTGGAGTCGGCGGTCGCGGTGGGGGAGGCGCCGGCGTGGGTGGCCGAGGGGTACGCGGAGCGCGCCGACTGGGATCCGCGGACAGCCGGGGACGGCTACGTGTTCCTGGTGCTGCGGCCGGAGCGGGTTCAGGCCTGGCGGGAGGCGAACGAGATCAGCGGCCGTACGCTCATGCGTGACGGCCGCTGGCTCTGAGGGCGGGAACCGCTACATCTGGACGAGCGAACCCGCGTACATCTTGTCGATCTGCTCGGCGAAGTTGGTCTCCACGCTGCGCCGCTTGATCTTCATCGACGGGGTGATCTCGCCCTGCTCGATGCTCAGGTCGCGGGGGAGGATCGCGAACTTCTTGATCGTCTCCCAGCGGTTCAGCTTGCCGTTGAGCTCCTCGATGTAGCCGGCGACGAGCTTCTCCGTCTCCGGCGCCGCGACGATCTCCGCGTACGGCTTGCCGGCCAGCGCGCCACCGGCCGCCCAGGCGGTGATCGCGTCCTCGTCCAGGCTGATCAGCATGGTGACGAAGTTGCGGGCCTGGCCGACCACCACGGCCTGCGACGTGTACGGGCAGACCGCCTTGAACATGCCCTCGATGGCCGACGGGGCGATGTACTTGCCGCCGGACGTCTTGACCAGGTCCTTCTTACGGTCGGTGATCGTCAGGTAGCCGTCGGCGTCGAGCTCGCCGATGTCGCCGGTGCGGAAGAAGCCGTCCTCGGTGAACGCCTCCTGGGTCTCCTTGGGCAGGTTGTGGTAGCCGCGCATGACGGGCTTGCCGCGGAGCAGGATCTCCCCGTCGCTGTCGATGCGGCACTCCAGGTCGCCGAGGGGCTGGCCGACCGTACCGATCTTGAGCTTGCCGAGCCGGTTGACGAAGTTGGCCGCGCTGCTCTCGGTGAGGCCGTACCCCTCCATGATCGGCAGGTTGGCCGCCGCGAAGAACTCGGCGATGTCGCGGCTCAGCGGGGCCGAGCCGGAGACCAGCACGCGCAGCCGGCCGCCGAGGCGCTCCTGCAGCTTGCTGAACACCAGCTTCTCGGCGACCGCGTACTTCGCCTTGAGCGGCGCCGGGACCGGCTTGCCGGCCTGCTCGTACCCGACCTTCTGCCTGCCGGTGGCGACCGCCCAGCCGAAGATCTTGGCCTTGAGCCCGCCGCCGCCGACGGCGGTGGTGACGGTCTTGTTGTAGACCTTCTCGAAGATGCGCGGGGCCGCGCACATCAGCGTCGGCTTGACCACCGACAGCATGTCGACGAGCTTGTCGACCCGGCCGTCGATGTACGTCGGGACGCCCACGTGCAGGATGCCGCAGAGCAGCGACTTGCCGAACGAGTGGGACAGCGGAAGCCACAGGTACTGCAGGTCGGTGGACTCGAAGAGGCCGAGGCCGGCCTGCGCCACACCCTCCCAGGTCCAGCCGCCGTGCAGCAGCTCGACGCCCTTGGGCCGGCCGGTGGTGCCGGAGGTGTAGATCAGCGTGGCGACGTTGTCGGGGCCGATGCCCTCGGCGATCCGCTCGATGAGGTCCGGGGTCTCGGCGAGCGCCGCGCGGCCGCGCTCCTCCAGTTCGGCGAGGGTGAGCTGCGGCGGCTGGGCGGAGGCGTCGGCGAGGCCGTCGATGAGCACGACGTGGGTCACCGACGTCTCGACGCCGGACAGCTTCATCGCCTGCTTCGGGTTCTCCGCGACGAGGATCTTCGACCCGGAGTCCGAGACGATGTACGCCGCGTCCTCCGGCTCGGTGGTCGGGTAGACCGTCGTGGTCGCGCCGCCGGCGCAGTTGATGCCGAGGTCGACCAGCGCCCACTCCAGCCGGGTGCTGGACAGGATCGAGACGCGGTCCTCGAGCCCCACGCCGAGCCCGGCGAGCCCGGCGGCGATCGCCTTGGCGCGCTCGCCGACCTGCGCCCAGGTCAGCCACTCGATGCCGGAGTCGTCGGCCGTGGGAACGGCGAAAGCCTGGCCGTTCGGGGTCGCCTGCACGCGACGCAGGAACATGTCCGGAATCGACCGGTAGGGAACCTCGAGAGCCATCGGGCGCCGCCTCTTTGCGTTGCTGGAAGGGGGGTTTAACAGCCGTGTTACCGAAGAGTAATGCGCCGGGAGGGTCCGATACCAGACCGGTCCCGGTCCCCGGCACACAATCCTATGACCTCGGCGGCCGGGCGCTAGCACCCCACGGCGGCTGGTATGGCCCATTCAATATAGAGACACGTCGACGTGTGGCCCTTACTGTCGTGCTCAACGGGCCATGAGCCCGGGGACCCCCGCCCAGGGTCCGGCAGGCGCGAGAGAGGAAGAGCATGGCGATTCGACGTCCCCGAGGCCGCCACGTGGTGGCCGTCAGTCTGCTCGCTTTGGCCACGACGACCGCCGCTACGACGACCCCCGCGGTGGCTGCCCCCGCCACCGGACAGATCCGCCTCGCCGGGACCGCCCAGGCGGTGCCCGGCAGCTACATCGTGGTGCTCAAGGACGCCGCCGTCGGCGGCAAGGCCGGCAGCCAGAAGGTTGCCTCCGCGGTCGGCTCCCGCTCCGGTTCCCTGGCGCGCAGCTACGGCGGCTCGGTCCAGCGCACCTTCGGCGCCGCCCTCAACGGTTTCGAGGCGAAGCTCAGCGAGTCCGCGGCCAAGCGGCTCGCGGCGAACCCGGACGTCGCGTACGTCGAACAGAACCAGACCGTCTCCCTGCTGGCCACCCAGTCGAACGCCACCTGGGGGCTCGACCGGATCGACCAGCGCAACCGGCCGCTGAGCACGACGTACACGTACAGCCAGACGGCTTCGAACGTGACGGCGTACATCATCGACACGGGCATCAAGTACACCCACAACGACTTCGGCGGCCGCGCCAGCTTCGGCTACGACGCGGTCGGCTCGGGCGGCGTGGACTGCAACGGCCACGGCACGCACGTGGCGGGCACGGTCGGCGGCACGACGTACGGCGTCGCGAAGCAGGTCAAGCTCGTCGGCGTCCGGGTGCTCAACTGCTCCGGATCGGGCACGACCGCGGGCGTCATCGCCGGCGTCAACTGGGTCACCTCGAACGCCCGCAAGCCCGCCGTCGCGAACATGAGCCTCGGCGGCGGCGTGAGCAGCACCCTCGACACCGCGGTCGCGAACTCGATCAGCTCGGGTGTCACGTACGCGCTGGCGGCCGGCAACTCGAACGCCAACGCCTGCAACTCCTCGCCGTCGCGCGTCGCCTCGGCCATCACGGTCGGCGCGACCACCAGCACCGACGCCCGCGCGTCGTACTCCAACTACGGCACCTGCCTGGACATCTTCGCCCCGGGCTCGTCCATCACGTCCGACTGGTACTCCAGCAACAGCGCCACCAACACCATCAGCGGCACGTCGATGGCCTCCCCGCACGTGGCGGGCGCCGCGGCGCTGGTCCTGTCGGCCAGCCCGTCGGCCACCCCGGCCCAGGTCCGCGACACGCTGGTCAACAACGCCACCCCCAACGTGGTGACCAGCCCGGGCAGCGGCTCCCCGAACCGCCTGCTCTTCGTCAGCTGACCGCTGCACAACCCCTGCGGTGCCCGGGCCAGTCGGCCCGGGCACCGCTCTTTTCCAGGTACGGCCGTCGTCGCTCGGCCTTCCGCACCGTGGCCGGATGGATCAGTCGTCGGACCCGTGCCCGCCGTGCCGCCCGTGATCGTCCCCACCGTTGTCGTCGGAGCCGCGGCCGCGCCCCCGGTCGTCTCCGGCGCGGTCGTCGGAGTCGCGGCCGCGCCCCCGGTCGTCCGTGGTGCTGACGGCCGAGCTGCCGCCCTTGACCCGGTGGCGCAGCACCGCACCGGTCGCGCGGTCCACGTCGATGTCGTGCTCGACGCCGCGCAGCACCACGTCGACGTCCCAGACCGCGCGGCCGTGCTCGGCCTCCCGCTCCACCTTCGTCACCCGGCCGCCGCCGGCCGCCCGCACCGCGATCGCCTCGGCGGCGTCCAGGCTGATCGCCGTGGAGCTGGACGGCGATGAGGCCGGCGTCGAGACGGACGGGGACGGCGTGGGGGAGCTGAACAGCGACGGCGGGGTGACCACGTCGCCGTTGGGCAGCATCGGCACGGACGGGTCGTCGGCGCCCGCCGCGAGGGCCGTGCCGCCGAGGGCCAGGGCGGCGACCGCGCCGACGGCCAGAGCGGATGCGGTACGGATCTTGATCATCGGAACCTCCGAGGTGTCGTTCGTTCGTGACACCCGCACGGTCCCGCGCCGGCGGCTATGGGCACGCTGTGTGATCGCTAAGGGGCGGTTAAGGGCTTCCGGTACACCGAGATGTGATCCGTGGAGTCCGGGCCGAACGGGTCGCCGTCCCAGGTCGCGTACCGGGCCTCGAGGGTGAGACCGGCCTGCGCGGCCAGCTCGTCGATCTGCTCCGGCCAGCGGTAGTGCATGCCGAACGGCTCGAGCCGAACGCCGCCGTCGGTGAACACGATGGTCTGGCGCAGGAAGGTTTGGGCGTCGCGGTCGTACCGGTGCACCCGGACCGACACCGACGTCTCCGTCACCGACCAGACCTTCACCTGCTGCTCGTCGCGGTCGAAGTCCGCCGGGTCGGGGACGTACGCCTCGACGACGAACGCGCCGCCCGGGGCGAGCACGCGCGCCACGTTGCGGAAGCAGTCCTCCTGGCGGCCCTCGCCGGTCAGGTTGAACAGCGTGTTGAAGACGAGATAGACCAGCGGGAACGGGCCGGGCACCGCGACGTCGGCCATGTCGCCGATCAGGACCGGTAGGTCCGCACCGCCGGGCTTGGCGCGCAGCAGCTCCACCATCTCCGGCGACGCCTCGATGCCGTGCACCGCGACGCCGCGTGCGGCCAGCGGCAGGGCGACCCGGCCGCTGCCGATGGCCAGCTCGAGCGCGGGGCCGCCGCCGGCCAGGCCGGCGAGGAAGCGGGCCGCGGGCTCCGGGTCGGGGTTGCCGGGGCTGTCGTAGGCGGCCGCCCACTGCCGGCCGAACAGCCCGGGATCGTCCAGCATCGACATGCCCTCACACCAGCAGAGCGTCAGCCGCCCGGCAACGCATTTACCCCGGCCAGTTCGATGCGGACGAGCGCGCCGCCGCCGGGCGCAGGCTCGGCGCGCAACGAGCCGCCGCCGCTCTCGGCCGCGCGCCGGGCGATGTCCAGCCCGAGCCCGGTGGAGCCGCTTCCCGAGGAGCCGCGGCGCAGCGCGTCCGCGGGGAAGCCGGGACCGTCGTCGGAGACGGTCAGCACCGCGCCGCCGCCGGGGCGGGGGGACAGCGACACCCCGAACGCGGTGCCGTCCGGGGTGTGCGCGAACACGTTGCCCAGCAGGGCGTCGAGCGCCGCGGCCAACTCGTCGGCGGGGATCGCCACCGGGAGGGGACCGGACGGGAGCTCCCGGCGTACCTCCCGGTCGGTGTCCTCGGCCAGCACCGACCAGAACGCGACCCGGTCGGCGACCACCGCGGCCGCGTCGCAGGCCTGCCGTTCGCCGCCGCGGCGGCGGGCCTGCTCGATCACCGCGGTGACCGCCCGCTGGATGCCGTCCGCGGCCGCCGCCACCCGCGCCGCCTCCTCCGGGTCGCGCAGCGACTCGGCCTCCAGGCGCAGCGCGGTCAGTGGGGTGCGCAGCCGGTGCGACAGGTCGGCCACCTGCTCCCGCTCCTCGTGCAGCAGGTGCTGGATGCGCCCGGCGAGGTGGTTGAGCGCCGCGGCGACCTCGCGCACCTCGGGCGGGCCGGCGGGCGCGGCGCGCGCCGACAGCTCGGCGCGGGCCAGGCGGTGGGAGACCGCGGAGAGGTCGGCGATCGGGGCGACGAGCGTGCGCGCGAGCCGGTCGGCCACGACGAGCCCGAGCAGCACGAGCGCGAGCCCCAGCCCGGCGAGCACCAGCCACGACCGGGTGACGCCACGGCTCAGCTCCGCGGCCGGCACCACCGTGCGGATCACGTACGTGCCGGGCCCGCTGACCACCGGGACGACGATCTCCCGGCCCGCGCCGGTGGCCACGGCGAACGACTCGCCCTTCGCGGCCGCCAGCCGTACCGCCGGGGTGGGCGCCGCCGCCTGGCCGAGGACCTCGCCGTCCGGGGTGAAGACGCTGACCGGCACCGGCTGGCCCTGCACGGCCAGCGACAGCTCGTCCGCACCGGTGCCGACCAGCGGCACGATGGTCTGCAGGACGCCGTTGGCGCGGCTGATCGCCCGGTCCTCGGCGACCTGCCGGACGAGCAGCGCGAGCGGCGCCAGGAATGCGATCAGAATCAGACATGTGGTCGCCGCGACCAGCAGGGTGAGGCGGCGCCTCATGCCGGCTCGCTCAACCGGACGCCCACCCCGCGCACGGTGTGCAGGTAGCGCGGCTCCTGCGCGGTCTCGCCGAGCTTGCGGCGCAGCCAGGACAGATGCACGTCGACGGTCTTGTCGGCGCCGCCGTACGGGACCTGCCACACCTCGCTGAGCAGCTCCCGCTTGCTGACCACCTGACCGGCGCGGCCGGCGAGGTGGTGCAGCAGGTCGAACTCGCGCGGGGTCAGGTCGAGCTCGGTGCCGTCGAGGGTGGCCGTCCGCGCACCGGCGTCGATGCGCAGGCCGCCGACCGTCAGCACGACCGGCTCGGCACCGGCGGGGCCGCCGCGGCGCAGGACCGCCCGGACCCGGGCGTCGAGCTGCGCGGCGGTGAACGGCTTGACGATGTAGTCGTCGGCGCCGGCGTCGAGCACCCGGACGATCTCGGTCTCGTCGTCGCGCGCGGTAGCCACGATCACCGGCACGGCGCTGACCGCCCGCAGCATCCGCAGCAACTCCCGCCCGTCGAGGTCGGGCAGGCCGAGGTCGAGCACGACCAGGTCGGGGCGTTCCGCGAGCGCGGTCTGCAGCCCGTCCATCGCGGTGTGCGAGGCCGCCACGGCGTGTCCTCGCTCCCGCAGGGCGCGCAGCAGGGTGGTACGGATCGCCGAGTCGTCCTCGATCAGCAGCAGGTGGGCCACGCAGGCAACCTATCCCGCCGTACCGGCGGAATCGGCGCTCTTAACCGTCCCTTAGCGTCCCCGCGAGCCCGCCTTAGCGCGGCGGCGGGCATAGTCGCTCCTGTGAACCGCCGAACGCTGCTCGTGACCGCCGGCTGGCTCGGCGCGGCCCTGCTGGCCGTGCTCGTCGGCCTGACCGGGGTACGCCTCATCGGGGCCGGCCTGACCTCGCCGGAGTCCCGTCCCCGCAGCGCCGCGGAGGTGGCTGAGGAACTGCGCTCGCTGCCGTCCACGTCAGCCACGGGTTCGCCGTCCCCGACCGCCTCGCAGGCCGTCGGGAGCGCACGCAGCCGCACCTTCCCGACGCGCGGCGGCACGGTGGTGGCCCGGTGCGCCGCGGGCGGCCCGCAGATCGTCACGATGGCGCCGGCCCCGGGCTTCGCGCTGCACGAGAAGCATCGGGCCGAGGGGGAGTTCCGCAGCACCGCGGACAACCACGACCGGGTGAAGTTCGAGATCGGCTGCGCCGCCGGAGCCCCCTCGCTGACGGTGCGCGGTGGCTGAACAATAGGGGCGTGGACCTCGTCATCAACCTCGACGGCTCGGGCGAGAAGACGGTCCGGGTGTACCGGGCCCTGCGCGAGGCCATCGCGGACGGGCGGCTGCCCGAGGGCCACCGGCTGCCCGCGACCCGGGTGCTCGCCGCGGATCTCGGGGTGGCGCGCAACAGCGTGGCGACGGCGTACGAGCGGCTCGTGGCGGAGGGCTACCTCGTGGCGCGCACCGGGGCGGGGACGTTCGTGGCCCCCGTACGCGACAAACCCGCGCCGCGCCGGACCACGGCCGACCCGCTGCACCCCCGGCCGGGCTGGGCCTTCGAGCCGCTGCCGACCAGCGCCGGCGAACCCGCACCGAGGTACGACTTCCGCACCGGCATCCCGGACGCCCGGCTGTTCCCCTTCGACACGTGGCGGCGGCTCGTCACGGCCGAGCTGCGGCTGGGCGCCAACGAGCCGGGCGCGTACGCGGCCCCCGCCGGTCACCCCGCCCTGCGCGCCGCGATCGCCCGGTATCTCGGCTACTCCCGGTCGCTGCGGGTGCACCCGGAGGACGTGCTGGTCACGAACGGCACCCAGCACGCGCTGGACCTGATCGGCCGGGTGCTGCTGCGGCCGGGGGACGTCGTCGCCGTGGAGGAGCCCGGCTACCCGCCCGCGCGGCGGCTGTTCTCCTCGCTGGGGGCGCACGTGGTGGGCGTACCCGTGGACGCCGACGGCCTGGTCGTCGACGCCTTGCCGCGCGCCGCCCGGGTCGTCTACACCACGCCCTCGCACCAGTTCCCGCTCGGCCCGGCGATGAGCCTCACCCGCCGCCACGCGCTGCTGGACTGGGCGCGGTGCCGGCAGGCCGCGGTGGTCGAGGACGACTACGACTCCGAGTTCCGCTTCTCGGCCCGTCCGCTGGAGCCGCTGCACAGCCTCGACACCGCCGGGCGGGTGCTCTACGTCGGCACGTTCTCCAAGTCGATGCTGCCCAGCCTGCGGACCGGCTTCGTCCTCGCCCCGGTCGGCCTGCGCACGGCGCTCGCGGCGGCGCGCCAGATGGGCGACGGGTACGGCCAGGTCGCGGTGCAGGCGGCGCTCGCCCGGTTCATCGACGAGGGGCTGCTGGCCCGGCACGTCCGGCGGGCCGTCAAGGCGTACGCCGAGCGCCACGCCCGCATCGTCGCCGCGCTGGGCCGGCACGCCGGGCTGGAGGTGCTGCCGTCGGCGGCCGGCCTGCACGTCACTGCGCTCGCGCCCCGTTCGGCCGGGGTGGTGGCCGCGGCCGCCGAGCGGGGTGTGGCCGTGGAGGACCTGGCCGCCTACGGCAGCGACTCGACCGGGTTCGTGTTCGGCTTCGGCGCGATCGACCCCGCGCTGCTGGACGAGGGGATGCGGATCTTCGGCGAGGTGCTCCGGGACGCGTAGGCCACCGCGGCCGCGGCGACGACCAGGCTCAGCAGCGCCGGGCGGCCGTTGAGAACCAGCAGACCCAGCGTCGCGACGAAGGCGAGCGCCGCGCCGCGCCTCGCCCAGCCGGGCGGCAGGAGCTTGAGGGCGGCCGCCGTGCCGAGCACGTACACCAGCGTGAAGCAGCCGGTGACCAGCAGCATCGACGTGTGCAGGCTGATCGGCAGGGTCACCGACACGAGGCTGCCCGCCGTGACGACCATCAGCGACCGGCGCGGCGTGCGGACCGGCCGGGCCGGCAGCGCGCCGTCGCGGGCGAGGGCCGCTCCCAGCCGCGACGCCCCGGCCAGGTACGCGTTGACCGCCCCGATCGTCAGCAGCACGGCGACCACCGCGGTGACCACCCGGACCGGCCCGCCCACGCCGGCGGCCAGCAGGTCGGCGAGCGGCGCCGGGCTGTCCCCGAGGGCCGGGCCGAGCACGAGCACACTGGCGGCGGCCACGGCGAGGTACAGCACGCCGACGACGAGCACCGCCGCCGCGGTGGCCCGCGGGACGTCCCGACGGGGGTCGCGGTATTCGCCGGACAGCGAGGAGACGGCCTCCCACCCGGCGAAGCCCCAGACCAGCACGGCCGCCGCGGCGCCGACGCCGGCCCAGCCGTACGGGGCGAACGGCGTGAGGTTGGCCGGCCGGGCGTGCGGGAGCGCGGCGACGACGGTGACCACGAGCAGCGCGGCGAGCGTGCCGGTGAGCCACAGCTGAGCCCGTCCGGAGATCCGCAGGCCGAACCAGTTCATCGTCACGACCAGGCCGAGGATCACCAGGAACGTGCCGACCATGGTGGTGTGGCCGCCGCCGAGGATGTCGGCCACGTAGCCGCCCGCGAACGCCGCGGCGGCCGGTGCGCCCAGCGGCACGGCGAAGAAGAAGCACCACCCGACCGCCGCGGCGGCGCGCGCGCCGAAGGCCAGCCGGACGTACGTGGAGACGCCGCCGCCGTCGGGGTAACGGGCGCCGAGGGCGGCGAACGTGCCCGCCAGCGGAGCGGAGAGCACGATGAGGGCGAGCCAGGCGAGCAGCGAGGCGGGTCCGGCGACGTCCGCCGCCAGGGCCGGCATCGAGATCACGCCGGTGCCGAGGACCGCGCCGACGCAGAGGGCCGTGCCCTGGGCGCGCGAGAGGGTGCCGGTGGAGGTCATGTGATCACCGTAGGGAGCGGATTGGCTCCTCGTCCGGGCCAATCCGGCCCGCATCGCAGGAGCCAATCGCTACATGTTCAGCCGGGCCGTGCGGATGCTCTGGTCGCCGGCGACCTCGACCCGGGCGATGCTCTGCCGGCCGGAGCAGAAGAGCACGATCTCACCGGGCGCCCCGGTCAGCGTCGCCGCCGGGGTCCCGTCACCGACCTGCAGCACCCCGAAGCCGGGCGCCTCCACCCGGACCGGCTTGCCGAACCGGCGCAGCGCCAGCCGGGCGGTCAGCTTGGTGGCCCGCCAGAGCGCGCTCTCCTCGCCGCGGTCCAGCGCCCGCGGCTCCCAGCCGGGCTGCGCGCGCCGGACGTCCTCGTGGTGCACGAAATACTCGACCGTGTTGGCCAGCTCGTCGACGAGCGCGTTGCTCACCGGGCTCCACCACGGCGGCGTGCGCACCTCGGCCACCACCCGCTCGTACGGCTGGGCCGCCTTGGCCCGCCGCACGTGCTCGCCGTGCCCGGCCAGCGGCGGGACGAACATGCCGATCATCGCGTCCGGCCGGCGGTCGCGGACCACCAGGTGCGCGGCGAGGTCGCGGGCGGCCCAGCCGGCGCACATGGTCGGCGCGTCGGGCCCCACCTCGAGGAGCAGATCGGCGAGGAGACGGCGTTCCGTACGCGCGTAGTCGGTCATCCCGCGATCGTAGGCGGACCGCCGCGCCCGCGCCCGGCGGCCATCGACGTCCGGGACTGCGCGGCGATGTAATCGTGGACACAATGTAAATCCCGTGGCTTCCGGCGGCGGGTTCGGCAGGATGGACCGGTAAGGCCGGTTCACCCGGCAGGCACTTACAGATGCGGGGGGCACGTGAGCACGAGGACCGGCCGCGACGTGCTGGGCCGGGGCCTTCGGGTGCTCGGCCACGCCATCCGTACCGAGCCGCGGCTCTTCGTCATCGGCACGCTGGGCAGCAGCCTGTTCGGCCTGCTCGTCATCGCGAACTCGTACGTCGTCGGCGCGGTCATCGGCCACGTCGTCGTGCCGGCGTTCAGCGAGGGCCGGGCGGGCGCCGGCGAGCTCGGCCTGATCGCCGCCGCGTTCATCGGTATCTCGCTGCTGCGCGTCGCGAGCATCTTCGGCCGCCGGCTCGGGGCCGGGTTCATGCAGTTCCGGCTGCAGGCCCGTTACCGCCGCGCGGTCACCCGCCGCTACCTCGCGCTGCCGCCGGCCTGGCACCAGCGGCACGCCACCGGCACCCTGCTGTCCAACGCCAACTCCGACGTGGAGGCCGCGTTCGTCCCCATCGCGCCGCTGCCGTTCGCCGTCGGCACGATCGTGATGATTGTGGCCGCGGTGGTCTCGCTGTTCTTCACCGACTGGGTCCTCGCGATGGTCGGCGTCTGCCTGTTCCCCCTGCTCTTCGGCATGAACTACATCTACTCGCGGCGGATGTCGCCACGGCAGATCCGGGCCCAGCAACTGCGCGGGCGGGTCAGCGCGGTCGCGCACGAGAGCTTCGACGGTGCGCTGGTCGTCAAGACGATGGGCCGCGAGGCGGACGAGTCGAAGCGCTTCCAGGTGCACGTCAGCGAGCTGCGCGACGCGCTCATCTCGGTGGGCCGGCTGCGCGGGCTCTTCGACCCGCTCATGGACGCCCTCCCCAGCGTCGGCACCCTGGCCGTGCTGCTGCTGGGCGCGTGGCGGCTGCAGACCGGCGCGATGAGCGTCGCCGAGCTGGTCAGCGTCGCGTTCCTGTTCACCGTGCTGGCCTTCCCGGTCCGCGCGATCGGCTGGGTGGTCGCCGAGCTGCCGCGCAGCGTCGCCGGCTGGGAGCGGGTGCAGGCCGTGCTCGCCGCCGAGGGCGACCTCGCGTACGGCACCGCGGAACCCGCCGCGACCGGGCCGGCCGCGCTCACCTTCGACCAAGTCCACTTCTCGTACGGCGCGGACGGCGAAGGCGCCGAGGTGCTGCACGACATCTCGTTCACCGTCCCGGCCGGCAAGACCGTGGCGCTGGTCGGCGCGACGGGCTCCGGCAAGTCCACGATCGCATCGCTGGCCGTACGTCTCGTCGACCCGGACAGCGGCACGGTGAGCGTGGACGGCATCGCGCTGCCCGGCCTCAGCGAGCGCGCGCTGGCGTCGGCGACCGCCCTGGTGCCGCAGATCCCGTTCATCTTCGACGACACCGTGCGCGGCAACGTGACCCTGGACCGCGACGGCGTGGACGACGCGGCGGCCTGGGCGGCGCTGCGGCTGGCGCAGGCGGACGGCTTCGTCGCGAAGCTGCCCGACGGGCTGGCCACGGCGGTCGGCGAGCGCGGCACCTCGCTCTCCGGCGGCCAGCGGCAACGGCTCACGCTGGCCCGCGCGCTGGCCGGGCGGCCGCGGCTGCTCGTGCTCGACGACGCGACGAGCGCGGTGGACCCGCGGGTCGAGGCGGCGATCCTGGCCTCGCTGCGGGGGCACGAGGCGGGCGCGTCGATCCTCGTGGTCGCGTACCGGCGGGCGACGATCGCGCTCGCCGACGAGGTGGTGTACCTGGAGGACGGCAAGGTCGTGGCCACCGGCACCCACGCGCACCTGATGGCCACCGAGCCCGGATATCTCAACCTTGTGACCGCGTACGAGAAGGCGGAACACGCCGAGGAGCTCGCATCATGACGGCGGCTGTTGTCGAGGAGGGCACGCTCGCCACGGTTCGCCGCGGCGTCGCGCTCTCGCCGGAGTTGCGTCCCGGCCTGGCGGGCACCCTCGTGCTGGCGTTCCTCTCGATGGCCGGCCGGGTGGCCGTGCCGATCGCGATCCAGCAGGGCATCGACCGCGGCATCCGCGCCCCCGGCGGGCCGCACCTCGGCACGGTCACCCTGATCGTGCTGCTCACGCTGGGCGTCCTGGCGATGTCCACGGCCTCCGGGTACGCGATGACGCGCCGGCTGTTCACGGTGAGCGAGACCGCGCTGGCCGCCCTGCGCGCCCGTACGTTCCGGCACATCCACGACCTGTCCATGCTGCACCAGCAGTCGGAGCGGCGGGGTTCGCTGGTCTCGCGGGTCACCGGCGACGTCGACCAGATCACCCAGTTCCTGCAGACCGGCGGCGTCATGCTGCTGATGACCAGCGGGCAGCTCGTGGTCACCACGATCGTCATGCTGGTCTACTCGTGGCAGCTCACGCTCGTGGTGTTCGCCGCGTTCGTGCCCGCCGCGATCGTGATCCGGCTGTTCCAGAAGCGGCTCGCCGGCGTCTACCGCATCGTGCGCGAACGCACCGGGGTCATGCTGGGCGCGGTCGCCGAGAGCGTCGTCGGGGCCACGGTGATCCGGGCGTACGGCGTCGCGGGGCGTACGGAGAAGCGGCTCGACACCGCGATCGACGACCTGCGCGTGGCCCAGCAGCGCGCCCTGCGTACCAGTGTCACCAGCTTCTCGACCGGCGAGATCGCCGCGGGGGTGGCCCTTGCGGCGGTGGTGGTCGTCGGAGTGCTGCTCGGCGTGGACGGCGGACTGACCGTCGGCAAGCTCACCGCGTTCCTCTTCCTGGTCACGCTGTTCATCCAGCCGGTGCAGATCGCCACCGAGGTGCTCAACGAGGCGCAGAACGCGGTGGCCGGCTGGCGCCGGGTGCTCGACGTGCTCGACCTCGAGCCGGACGTGGCCGACCCCGCCGACGGCGTGGAGCTGCCGCCCGGCCCGCTGTCGGTGACGTTCCGCGACGTGTCGTACCGCTATCCCGGCGGGCCGGTGGTCCTGGACGACGTGGACCTGGAGATCCCCGCGCGCACGAAGGTGGCGGTGGTGGGGGAGACCGGCAGCGGCAAGACGACGTTCGCGAAGCTGCTCACCCGGCTCATGGACCCGGCGGGCGGCGAGGTGCTGCTCGGCGGGACGCCGCTGACCGCCGTACGGTTCGACTCGCTGCGCTCGCGGGTGGTGATGGTCCCGCAGGACGGGTTCCTGTTCGACGCGACGGTGGGCGGCAACATCCGCTTCGCCCGTCCGGAGGTGACCGACGACGAGCTGCGGACGGCGTTCGAGGAGCTGGGGCTCGCGGACTGGCTCGCCGGGTTGCCGCAGGGCCTGGACACCCCCGTCGGCGAGCGCGGCGAGGCGCTCAGCGTGGGGGAGCGGCAGCTGGTCGCGCTGGTGCGGGCGTACATCGCCGACCCGGACCTGCTCGTGCTGGACGAGGCGACCAGCGCGGTGGACCCGGCCACCGAGGTACGCCTGCAGCACGCCCTGGACGCGGTGACCCGCGGGCGCACGACCGTCGCGATCGCGCACCGGCTCTCCACCGCGCAGTCCGCCGACGAGGTGATCGTGGTCGACGCCGGCCGGGTCGTGCAGCGCGGCCCGCACGCCGAGCTGCTGCACGACCCGGAATCCATCTACGCGAAGCTCTACGCCAGCTGGCTGGAGCAGACCCGCTGAGCAGCCGGGCTCAGCGCGCGTAGAACTCCACGACCAGCTGCTCGTCGCAGATCACCGGCACCTCGGCTCGCTCGGCGCGGCGCAGCACGGTGGTGCGCAGCTCCTCGACGACGGTCGACAGGTACGGCGCGGCCGGCCCGTCGAGGTGCGCGCCGGTGGCCGCGATCTGGAACGGCGGCTTCTGCCGGCTGCTCTCGCGGACGGCGACGACCTGCCCGGGCTTGAGCCGGTACGACGGCCGGTCCACCTTCCTGCCGTCCACGGTGAAGTGACCGTGCGCGACGAGCTGCCGGGCCTGGTAGATCGTGCGGGCCAGGCCGGCGCGCTGCACGGTCGCGTCGAGGCGGCTCTCCAGCAGCGCCACGAGGTTGTCGCCGGTCTTGCCGTCCTTGCGGTGCGCCTCGTCGTACGCAGCCCGCAGCTGCGCCTCGCTGATGTTGTACTGGTGCCGCAGCCGCTGCTTCTCGAGCAGCCGTACCTGGTAGTCGGACTGCTTGCGGCGCCCCCGGCCGTGGACGCCGGGCGGGTACGGCCGCCGCTCGAAGTACTTCACGCACTTGCGGGTCAGCGGGATGCCGAGCGCCCGCGAAAGCCGGGCCTTGGGTCGGGAGGTGTTCACGGGCGATCTCGATTCGTCGTACGGATGCTACGGTTAGGCTCGCCTAACTAAGGTAAGCCTAACCGGTGCCCGGAGGTTCTCGACATGCAGCCCACCCACGCCGAGCTCGCGCGGACGATCGCCGCCGGCCACCTGCCCGCCACCGCGCACATCGCCTGCCACCCCGGGCCGCTGCCCGTCCGGCACGTGACCGACGCCCGGGGCCGGGTGCTGCTGCTGTCGCCGGCCGGCGGCTCCGTCGCCGAGGCGCTGCGGCCGGCGCCGGACACCGGCGACACCGCGCTGGTCCTCGACATCCCGGACGTCCCGCCGGTGGCCGGCGCGCCGGCGCTGGGCCGGGTGTGGGTGTCCGGCTGGGCCACCCCGCTCACCGGCGAGGAGGCCCGCCGGGCCGCGCTCGACTACGCCGACACCGACGCCGCGGCCGACCTGCTCGACGTCGGCACCACCCAGGTCATCCACCGCATGGACGTCGCCGAGGTGCGCCACGAACGCCACGGCGTGCTGATCGACGTCGACCTCGACGAGTACGCCGAGGCCACCCCGGACCCGCTGCACGTGATGGAGTTCGACCTCATCGCCGACCTGGCCGGCCACCACGCGGCGGAGATGGCCGCGTACGTGCGCCGCCGCCTCGGCCCCGCGGCCCGCTCCGGCGACGAACCCCGCGTGGTCCGCCTCGACCGGTACGGCTTCGTCGTCCGCATGGGCGCCCGGCTGGCCCGGCTGGCGTTCCCGCGCCCGGTGGCCGACCGCCACGACCTGGCGCACCTGCTGCACCCGGTCCTCTGTCACCGCTGCGTACGGCACGACCGCGTGGCCTAAGGCTGTTTCCGCACCAGCGGCAGGAACAGATCGTCCACGATCGACCGGAGGCGTGCCGGGTCCGGCGGTTCGAGATCCATCAGCAGGTCGTGGCGTACCAGGTCGAAGGGCATGTCGAGGACCGCCGCCGAAATCCGGTTCATGTCGATCTCGCCGCGCTCGTGGGCGCGCCGGTAGATCGCCCGGCCGTGCGGGAGCCGCTGGTCGCCCATGGTCTTCTCGCGTACCTGCGCCGGGGTCAGCCCGCTGTCGGCGAGCAGCCCCGAGAAGGCGGCTGCGGCGGCGATGGCGAAGAAGGCGGCGCGGGCTTCGCTCACCGCCGTCAAGTACGCGAGCAGGTCGCCGCGCAAGGCGCCGGTGTCGGGGTCCGCGACCGGGTTCGCCCGCCGCTGATGCTCGAACGTGGCGAGCACCAGCTGGTCCTTGTTCGGCCACCGCCGGTAGAGCACGGCCTCGCTGGTGCGGGCGCGTATCGCGACCGACCCCATCGTGAGGCGGGCGTACCCCGTCTCGACGAGCTCCTCCCACGCGGCGGTGAGCACCGAGGACTCGAGCTCCTTGCCGTGCCGGCGTCGGCGGGTGGGTTCCTCCATGCGGCCAACGTAGAAAGTATTTCCTTTCTTGGCAAGCGGTGTTAGAAAGGAATCCCTTTCTTGCTGTGAGGTGCCGGATGACGGAAACGACAGTGCTCATCGCGGGAGCCGGCCCGACGGGGCTGACGCTGGCCTGCGAGCTGGCCCGCGGGGGAGTCCCCTTCCGGCTGATCGAGGCCGCCCCCGGCCCGCGGCCCGGCTCGCGCGGCAAGGGCGTCCAGCCGCGCACTCTTGAGATCTTCGAGGACCTCGGCATCGCCGGCCGCGTGCTCGCCCACGGCCGGATCGCGATGCCGATCCACTCGACCGCCCCCGACGGCAGCGTGACCCGAGGCGGGGCCGTGCCCGAGGAGCTGGCGGATCGTCCCGACATCCCGTATCCGGCGAGCCTGATCACGCCCGAATGGCGCGTCGAGGAGGCGCTGCGGCTGCGGCTGGCCGAGCTCGGCGGTGCGGTGGAGTTCGGCACCGCCCTGACCGGCTTCGAGCAGTCCGGCGACGGCGTGTCGGCGACGGTCGTCAAGGACGGCACGACCCGGACCGTCACCGCGCAGTGGCTGGTCGGTGGCGACGGCGGCCACAGCGTCGTCCGCAGACAGGCCGGCATCACGTTCGACGGCGAGACCCGCGAAGAGGTGCGGATGGTCCTCGCCGACCTGCCGGTCGACGGCCTGAGCCGCGACGTCTGGCAGGCGTGGCGGCACGAGGAGGGCCTGGTCAGCCTCTGCCCGCTGCCCTCGACGGGCCTCTTCCAGTACGCGGCGGCGATCGCACCCGGGCAGGACCCCGAGCCGAGCCTCGCGAACCTGCGGGCGATCCTCGAGCGGCGCACCGGTCGCGCCGACATCCACCTCCACGAGCCGGAGTGGTCGTCGCTGTGGCGCGCCAACATCCGCCTCGCCGACCGCTACCGCGAGGGCCGGGTCTTCCTTGCCGGCGACGCGGCGCACGTCCACTCACCCGCCGGCGGGCAGGGGATGAACACCGGCATCCAGGATGCGTACAACCTCGGCTGGAAGCTCGCCGCGGTGGCGCGTGGCGCCTCGCCGGCGCTGCTCGACACGTACGAGGCCGAACGGCGGCCGGTCGCGGCCCACGTGCTCGCCCTGTCCAACGCCCGCCTCGCCGAAGCCCTCGAGCGGAACGACATCCCCACCCGCCGCGATGCCGGCACGATCCAGCTCGATGTGGGATACCGCGGCTCCACCCTCGCCCGCGACGACCGGGACGAGGCCGCCACGCTCCGCGCCGGGGACCGCGCCCCCGACGCGACCGGGCTGACCACGGTGGCGGGCGGGCGCCGGCTGTTCGACCTGACCGGCGGCGGGCGCTTCACCCTGCTGAGCTTCGGCGCGGTGCCCGCCGTCGCGGCCGGCGTACGGACTCTGCGCGTCGTCGGCCGGCCCGTTGCACCCGGCGACATCGCGGACACCCGGGGGCACCTGGCGGCCGCGTACGGCGCGGAGGGCCGCACGCTGGTGCTCATTCGTCCCGACGGCTATATCGGGCTGATCTCCGACGCCGGCGACGGCGCCGCGGTGACGCGATACCTCGCAGACCTGGGCCGCTAGAAGACGCCGGGCAGGTCTCCGGTGAGGTAGCGCTGCACGTTCGGCCCGACCGCGGCGACGAGCTGCTCCACCGGGGCGGACGCGACCGGCTCGACCTTGATGACGTGGCGCACCACGGCCAGCCCGGCGATCTGCGTCGCGACCAGGGCCGACCGGGTCGCCGCCTCCTTCTCGTCGATGCCCAGCTGGGCGACGGCCCGGCGCAGGATCTGGGTCACCACGAACTCGCGCATCAGCCGGGCGGTCCACTCGTTGCTCATCGCCGAGCGCATCAACGCCACCGCGGTGGCGCCGGCGGGCGAGTCCCAGACCGTCAGCACCGTACGCACCAGCCGCTCCCCGGCCTCCTCCCGCGGGCCCGCCAGCGCCTTCGGCACCAGCTCCCCGGGATTCAGCGGCATGTTCATGCACGCCAGGAACAGCTTCTCCTTGGTGCCGAAGTAGTGGTGCACCAGCGCGGGGTCGACCTCGGCGCCGGCCGCGATGGCACGGATCGACGCCTTGTCGAAGCCCCGTTCGGCGAAGACCGTACGGGCGGACTCCAGGATGGACTGCCGGGTGTCCTGGTTGCCCGGGCGGCGCCCGCTTCGCCGTACCAAAGAAGGTCTCCCCGTTCGTCTCAGGCGGTGCGCCGCCGCAGGGTCGCGGCCGCGAGCATCAGGGCCAGGACCGCGGCGCCGGCCACGACCGTCAGATCCCACCACATGGTGCCGGTCGGGTCGGGGGAGCGTCCGACCTGGGCGAGCGCGTCCACCGCGTACGAGAGGGGGAACACGTCGCTGGCGGCCTGCAGCCAGCCCGCCATCTGCTCCCGGGGCACGAACAGGCCGCAGAGCAGCAGCTGCGGGATGACGACCACGGGCAGGAACTGGACGGCCTGGAATTCGGTACGCGCGAAAGCACTGCAGAACAGCCCGAGCGCGACCCCGAGCACCGCGTCGACCACGGCGATCAGCACCACCAGCGCCGCATGGCCGACCGTCTCCAGCCCGAGCAGCCAGTACGCCGCCGCCACGGCCACCGTCGCCTGCACCGCGGCGGCGAAACCGAACGCGATGCCGTACCCGAAGAGCAGGTCGAGTTTGCCCAGCGGCGTGGTGAGCAGCCGCTCGAGCGTGCCGGAGGTGCGCTCGCGCAGCATCGCGATGCTCGTCACCAGGAACATGATGGTGAAGGGGAAGATCCCCAGCATGGTCAGGGCGACCCGGTCGAAGGTGTGGCCGGTGTCGTACATGAAGTAGAGCAGCGTCAGGAGCAGGATCGGCACCACGAGCATCAGGCCGACCGTGCGCCGGTCGTGGCGCAGCTGCCGCAGGACCCGGCTCGCGGTGCTCATGGTGATGCGCGGGCTCATGCCGATCATGCCGGCACCTCCTCGCGGCCACGGATCAGGCGCAGGAACGCCTCCTCCAGGTCCGTCGTGCCGGCCGCCGCGCGGATCGCCGCGGGCGTGTCGTCGGCGATGAGGTGGCCCTCGCGAATCAGCAGCAGCTGGTCACAGCGGCCGGCCTCGTCCATGACGTGGCTGGAGACCAGCAGGGTGGTGCCCGCGTCGGCGAGCGCATGGAACTTGCCCCACAGGTCGGCGCGGAGCACCGGATCCAGCCCCACGGTCGGCTCGTCCAGGACCAGGACCTCGGGCCGGCCGATCATGGCGCAGGCCAGCGACGCCCGGCTGCGCTGGCCGTCGGAGAGGTTGCCGACCAGCTGGGTGGCCGCGTCGGCGAGCCCGACGTCCGCCACGGCGTGCTCCGCGTCCGCCGCGGTCAGGCCGTACAGCGAGGCGAAGTAGCGCGCGTTCTCCCGGACGGACAGATCGGCGTAGACGCTGGGTGACTGGGTGACGTAACCGACCGTACGGCGCAGCCCGGGTGACCCCGCCGGCCGGCCGAGCACGGTCACGGCGCCGGACCGGACGATCTGCACCCCGACGACGGCCCGGATCAGGGTCGTCTTCCCGCTGCCGCTCGGCCCGAGCAACCCGGTGACGCTGCCGGCCCGGACGCCGCAGGTGATGCCGTGCAGCACCTCTCGTTTCCCGCGGTCGATCACGAGGTCGCGGATCTCGATGGCGGTGGTCATCCTCGCCTCCCCCGAACTCATCAAGTGTTGAGTTCAACGCTAGGTGAATTCTGCGGGCGAGGCAACGGCGGCGCCGGAAGGTGGCACACGGGCATGACAAAGCCGCGGCCCCGACCGGCGGGACCGCGGCTGAGGCCGACGGCGGATCTAGAGGGAGAGGATGCGGTCCAGGAACTCGCGGTATCCGCGCATGGCCATCCGCATGCTCTCGGTGTCCGGCACGGCGGTGTCGCGCAGCGGGTCGAGGCGGTCCCGCTCGGCGAGCATGGCCTCACCCAGCTCCTGCACGGCCTCGGTGAGCAGGGCGTGGGCCCGGGTCAATGCGGCCACCGGGTCGTCCACGAACTGCGCCTTGACCTCGTGCCACTCGGCCCGGAACTGACCGCTGGCCGCCTCGTCCCAGAACGCGATCGACTCCTGACGTACGTCGCCGGGCCGCAGCGGGGCGTCGCCGCCCTCCGCGCGGGCCGCCCGCCGTCCGGCCGGGGCTTCGTCGCGTGCCCGCCGGGCGCCCTCGTCATCCCCGGTCGCGGCACGACGGCCCGGGCGGGTGTCGTCCTCGGCGGCCCGCTTGCCCTCCCGCACGTCGCGCAGGCTCGCGGCCCTGGTCGCGGCGGTGCGTGCCTCGGCCGGGCCGTCGCCGGGGTCGGCGGCGCGCCGGCCACCGGAACGGGCCGGCTCGTCCTCGCCGCCCGACCGCCGGCCGGAAGTGCGGGCGTCCAGCTCGTCCTCGTCGCGGCTGCGGCGGCCACCGGGGACCGGCCCGGGCTGCAGCGGCTGCACGGGCGCCGGCTGCAGCGGATTCGGCGGCAGGGCCGACTGCAGCGGCGCGGGCTGCAGCGGGTTCGGCGGCAGGGGTGCCTGCGACGGCGTCGGCTGCAGCGGGTTGGGCGGGAGCACGCCGGGGCGGTCCCAGGCGGCCGGGCGGTCGGTCTCCGGCTCGTCGCCCTGCTCGGGGCGGACCCACCCGGCAGGCTGCCCCGGGGCGGGCCGGGCCGCGCCGGGCTCGCCGGCCGGCGGGGCCACGTCGAAACCCGGGAAAGGCGGGGAGCCGGCCGGCTGCGCGGGGTCACCGGCGGGCGTCGCGGCACTCGCCGGCGTGGACCCGCGGTGCGCCGGCGGCGCCCACGCCTCGTGCTCCTGCGCCGGGGGAACCGCGTGGCTGCGGGCGTCGCCGCCCGGCTGGGCGCTGACCGGGCGGTCGAGCGGCATCGGCACCTGCGCCGAACCGGTCGCCGGCGGAGCCGGGTCCGGGCGGCCCGGGCCGGCCCCGGCGTCGTCGGACCCCGGGTGGGCGTCCGGCGCCTGGTCGAGCGGCGCGAGCGGATCGGCCGGCAGGTCCGGGGGCGGCGGGGTGCCGGCGGCCGCGAACGGCGACGGCGCGTACAGCGGGGGTGTCTCCGGGGCGGGCGGCGGCGCGAACGGCGACCGCGTCCCCGGCAGGCTGCCGTTGACGACGGGGTTCTGGCCGTTGGCGCGCGGCGTGCCGCCGTGACGCGGCCCGAAGTCGGCGTTGCGGTGCCCGTTCGTCTCCACCGGTGCGAAGCCTCCCTGGTTGGTCCAGCGCAGTCCGTTGGTCGTCCCGCCCAGCAGCGCGTCCGCGGGACGCCGGGACCCGAGCGGGACCATCTGGGTGTCGTTCGTCAGCGCGGAGCCCGCCTGCGCTCCGGGCCGGTCGGCGTCGCCCGCGGGGCGGCCGGTCGCGATGCCCTCGTCGCCCGAGGCGGCGCGCGGCTCCTCGCCGGGCCGTCGTTGTCCGGGCACCGGCCCGGCCCCGGCCGGTTGCCGGCCGTCGTCCGGGGTGGCCGTCGGCTCCATGATCGAGACTCCCGTCGCGGTGGCGGCGTGACCGTCCGCTGGGCCGGACGGGCACGGGCGCGACACCGGGCAGGCGCAGCGCACGACGACGGTACCGTCCCGCGGACGGGCGTCACACCCCCTGTGTGTCTCCGTGACCGGATCGTGGGCTAGAGGAAGTGGCGCGCGTGGACGCGCCGGGCCGGTACGAGACAATCTGGCACTGTGCCCGCCACAGACCTCGAGAACCAGCCCGCCCGGCCGTCCGCCCTCGATCCCGCCGTCGCCGCCCGTCTGCGCCGTACGCCCGACGGCCTCGTCGCCGCCGTCGTCCGTGAGCACGGCAGCGGCGACGTGCTGATGCTGGCCTGGATGGACGACGAGGCGCTGCACCGCACCCTCACGACCGGCCGAGCGACGTACTGGTCCCGCAGCCGCCGGGAGTACTGGGTGAAAGGTGCGACCTCCGGCCACCACCAATACGTACGCTCGGTCGCCCTGGACTGCGACGGCGACGCGCTGCTGGTGACCGTGGACCAGGTCGGGGCCGCGTGCCACACGGGGTCGCACACCTGCTTCAGCGACGAGCTGCCGGTCAGCGTGCCGGAGGAGGACCGATGACCAGCGGCGCCGTCGCACCGGAGGAGGAGGCGTTCCTCGCCCAGGCGGCGCGGCGCCGGGTGGTCCCGGTGACCCGGCGGCTGCTGGCCGACGGCGAGACCCCCATCGGGGTGTACCGCAAGCTCGCCGGCGGGCCGGGGACCTTCCTGCTCGAGTCGGCCGAGCAGGGCGCCGGCTCCGCGGCCTGGTCGCGCTACTCGTTCATCGGCGTACGCAGCGCCGCCACGCTGGTCGAACGCGACGGCGCGGCGGTCTGGCTGGGCACCCCGCCCGCCGGTGTGCCGCTCGACGGCGACCCGGTGGTCGCGCTGCGGGAGACCGTCGCCGCCCTGGCCGCCCCCGAGGATCCGGGTACGGCGGCCGGCCTGCCCCCGCTGACCGGCGGCATGGTCGGCTACCTCAGCTACGACCTGGTCCGCCGCTTCGAGCGGCTCCCGGCGACCGCCGCGGACGACGTGCCGCTGCCCGAGCTGGGCATGATGCTCGCCACCGACCTCGTCGTGCTCGACCACTACGACGGTTCGGCGATCCTGGTCGCCAACGCGGTGCTGCCCGACGGGGCCGACGCGGCGACCGCGCGGGCCGCGTACCACCAGGCCGTGGGCCGGCTCGACGCGATGACCACCGCGCTGTCCCGCCCGACCCCGCCGATGATCTCCACGGTGGAGCGGCGGCCGCCGGGGGAGGTGGTCAGCCGGACCGCGCCGGGTGACTACCAGAAGGCGGTCGAGACGGCGAAGGAGGCGATCCGGGCCGGCGAGTGCTTCCAGATCGTCGTGGCGCAGCGCTTCGAACGCGCCACCGACGCCGACCCGCTCGACGTCTACCGGGTGTTGCGGGCGACGAACCCCAGCCCGTACATGTATCTGCTGCGCTTCGACGACTTCGACATCGTCGGCTCGTCGCCGGAGGCGCACCTCAAGGTCAGTGCGGCCGAGGGCGGCGTACGCCGGGCCCTGCTGCACCCGATCGCCGGCACCCGCTGGCGCGGCGCGACCCCGGAGCAGGACAACGCGCTGGCCGCCGAGCTGCTCGCGGACCCGAAGGAGCGCGCCGAGCACGTCATGCTCGTCGACCTGGGCCGCAACGACCTGGGCCGGGTGTGCCGCGCGGGCAGCGTGGAAGTGCCGGATTTCGCGCGCATCGAGCGCTACAGCCACGTCATGCACATCGTGTCCACGGTGGTCGGCGAGCTGCGCGCGGACCGGACGGCGTTCGACGCGCTGGCGGCGACGTTCCCGGCGGGCACGCTGTCGGGCGCCCCGAAGGTCCGCGCCATGGAGATCATCGAGAGCCTCGAGCCCACCCGCCGGGGCCTGTACGGCGGCACCGTCGGCTACTTCGGTTTCGCCGGCGACATGGACATGGCCATCGCGATCCGTACGGCGTTGATGCGGCACGGGACCGCGTACGTGGGCGCCGGCGCGGGCATCGTGGCCGACTCGGACCCCGCCGCGGAGGAGCAGGAGACGCGGAACAAGGCGGCAGCGGTCCTCGCCGCGATCGCCGCCGCCGAGACCTTGCGCGCAGCCCGGTGAGCCGTCCCAGCCGCCGTCTCGGTGTGACGGTGCTCTGCAGCGTGGCGGGGGCCGCCGTGGCGCTCTTCGGCGTCACCCGCACCTGGGCGGTCGAGGTGACCACCCGGCCCGGCCTGCCGGAGCTGCGGTCGACCCGCACCGGCACCGAGGTCGCGCCGTGGGTGCTCGCCCTCGCGCTGGTGGCGCTGGCCGGCGGCGGGGCGCTGCTGGCCACGCGCGGCGCGGTGCGCCGGGTGCTGGGCGCGCTGCTGGCGCTGGCCGGCCTCGGTGTGGTCGCCGGTGCGATCACCGGGCGGGCCGGCCTGGACGTCGGCGCGGCCGGCGCGGGCGGAACGGTCTGGCCGGTGGCATGCGTCGCCGGCGGGCTCCTGGTGCTGGCCGGCGGCTGGTCGGCGCTGCGCCACGGCCACGAGTGGCCGGGCATGGGGGCCCGCTACGAACGCCGTCCGCAGGAAGCGCCGGCGGCGCCGGAGGATCAGCGCGTGGACACCAGGGCGGCCTGGGACGCGCTGGACCGCGGGGACGACCCGACGGCGCGCTGAGCGCGGTGGCGGGGACGCGGCCGGGCGGCGAGCGCGGCGACCATCGCGTCCATGTCGGCGCGGGCCTGCGCCCGGGCGCGGTCCGCGCACATCGCGGCCCAGGCGTTGCCCTGGGCGGTGCGCACCTTGTCCTCCCCGACGACCTTGCGCTCGACACCGGCGAGAAGCTCGGCGGCGTACGAGACGACGGTCCGGGAGACTGCGGCGAATCCGGTCTCGGCGGGTTCCATGGTCACCTCCACAGGGCGCGGGCTCGGTCGTCGGCGTGGCGCCGCGGACCAGTTTGCCCGACAGCCATGGTGCCGGAGTCGTATTTCCGATCGGTGACACGACCGTCACCGGTAGGTGGGGGTCAACCGATCATCCGGGGGGTCCCAGCGCGCGCGACGGGGCCACGGGGGAGGATGTGACGTAAGACAAGCTGCCGCCCGGCAGCGCATTATGCCGCAGCCCACCTCGTGAGGCGCGCCATACCCCGGGCGGCCGGAGGAGTCGGCGGCCACCTAGCATCGGGCCGAGGACACCCGGAGAGGGGAGTCATTAGGTGACATCCGATCAGCGTGGTGCGGGATCGCAGAACGTGCTCGAGGAGATCCTGGCGGGGGTGCGCGAGGACGTCGCAGCCCGGCAGGAGCAGGTTTCGCTGGAGCAGGTGCGCGAGCTCGCGGCGGCGGCCCCGCCGGCGATCGACGCGTACGCGGCCCTCCGCAAGCCCGGCGTGGCGGTCATCGCCGAGGTGAAGCGGTCGTCGCCGTCGAAGGGCGCGTTGGCCGACATCCCCGATCCCGCGGAGCTCGCGGGTGAGTACGCGGCCGGCGGCGCCCGGTGCATCAGCGTGCTCACCGAGGGCCGCTGGTTCGGCGGCTCCCTGGAGGACCTGGCCGCGGTGCGGGCCGCGGTCGGCGTGCCGGTGCTGCGCAAGGACTTCGTCGTCTCCAGCTATCAGGTGCACGAGGCCCGGGCCCACGGCGCCGACCTGGTGCTGCTCATCGTGGCGGCGCTCGAGCAGAACGTCCTCGTCGGCCTGCTCGAGCGGATCGAGTCGCTGGGGATGACCGCGCTCGTCGAGGTGCACAACGAGGAAGAGGCCGACCGGGCACTGGACGCCGGCGCTCAGGTCATCGGGGTGAACGCCCGCGACCTGCGCACGCTGGAGGTGGACCGGTCCGTCTTCGAGCGGATCGCGCCGGGCCTGCCCAACAACGTCGTCAAGATCGCCGAGTCGGGGGTGCGCGGCCCGCACGACCTGATCCGGTACGCGTCGGCCGGCGCTGACGCGGTGCTGGTGGGCGAGGGCCTGGTGACCCAGAAGAGCCCCCGCGACGCCGTGGCCGAGCTGGTCAACGCCGGCAACCACCCCGCCACCCCCCGGCCCGTCCGGTGACGGCGGAGGCACTGCCCGACCTCGCCGGCCACTTCGGCCGGTACGGCGGCCGCTTCGTCCCCGAGGCGCTCGTGCGGGCCCTCGACGAGCTGGACGCCGCGTACCGGGACGCCAAGAACGACCCGGTCTTCCAGGACCGGTTCCACGGCCTGCTGCGCGACTACGCCGGGACGCCGTCCCTGCTCTACCGCGCCGAGCGGCTGTCCGAGGCGGTCGGCGCGGAGATCCTGCTCAAGCGCGAGGACCTGAACCACACCGGCGCGCACAAGGTGCGCAACGTGCTCGGCCAGGCCCTGCTCGCCAAGCGGATGGGCAAGCCGCGGGTGATCGCCGAGACCGGCGCCGGCCAGCACGGCGTCGCCAGCGCCACCGCGGCCGCGCTGCTGGACCTCGAGTGCGTGGTCTACATGGGCGAGACCGACACCGAGCGGCAGGCCCTCAACGTGGCCCGCATGCGCATGCTGGGCGCCACGGTCGTGCCGGTCACCAACGGCTCCCGCACGCTCAAGGACGCGCTCAACGAGGCGCTGCGCGACTGGGTCGCCAGCGTCGACACCACGCACTACCTGCTCGGCACGGCGGCCGGCCCGCACCCGTTCCCGGAGATCGTCCGCGACTTCGTCGGCGGCATCGGCACCGAGGCGCGCGAGCAGTGCCTCACCCAGCTCGGCCGGCTCCCGGACGCGATCGCCGCCTGCGTCGGCGGCGGCTCCAACGCCATCGGCATCTTCCACGCGTTCGTCCCCGACGAGCAGGTCCGGCTGTACGGCTTCGAGGCCGGCGGCGACGGCGTCGAGACGGGCCGGCATGCCGCGTCCATCACCGGCGGCTCGGCGGGAGTGCTGCACGGCGCCCGCACGTACGTGCTGCAGGACGAGGACGGCCAGACGGTCGAGTCGCACTCGATCTCGGCGGGCCTCGACTACCCCGGCGTGGGACCGGAGCACGCGTGGCTGCACGACACCGGCCGCGCGGTGTACGAGCCGGTCACCGACGACGAGGCGATGGCGGCGTTCCAGCTGCTCTGCCGCACCGAGGGCATCATCCCGGCGATCGAGAGCGCGCACGCGCTGGCCGGCGCCGCCCGGATCGCGCCGCGGCTGGCGGCCGAGCTGGGCCGCACGCCGACGATCGTGGTGAACCTGTCCGGGCGCGGCGACAAGGACGTGCACACCGCCGGCGCCTACTTCGGCATCCTCGACCAGGTCGAGACGATCGTGCCCGGGGAGAATTCGTGAGCATCTCGGCGACGTTCGGCAAGGCCAAGGCCGAGGGACGGTCCGTGCTGGTGGGCTGCATGCCCGCCGGTTTCCCGACCGTCGACGACAGCATCGCCTCGATGGTCGCCATGGCCGAGGCCGGGTGCGACGTCATCGAGGTGGAGCTGCCGTACAGCGACCCGGTGATGGACGGGCCGGTCATCCAGAAGGCGAGCGACATCGCGCTGGCCCATGGCGTACGGACCCGGGACACGCTGCGCATCATCGAGGCGGTCGCCGGCGCCGGCGCGACGGTCGTGCTGATGACGTACTGGAATCCCATCGAGAAGTACGGCGTCGATGCGTTCGCGCGCGACCTCGCCGCCGCCGGGGCCACCGGGATGATCACCCCGGACCTGATCCCGGACGAGGCCGGCGAGTGGATCGCGGCCGCCGACCGGTACGGCATCGACCGCACGTTCCTGGTCTCGCCGTCCTCCACCGACGAGCGCCTCGCCATGACGGTCGCCAACTGCCGCGGCTTCGTCTACGCGACCGCGCTGATGGGCGTCACCGGCGCCCGCACCTCGGTGTCGTCGCAGGCGCCGGAGCTGGTGGCGCGGGTGCGCGCCGTCGACCCGGACATGCCCGTCGGTGTCGGGCTGGGCGTCGGCACCGGCGCGCAGGCGGCCGAGGTGGCCGCCTTCGCCGACGGTGTGATCGTCGGCAGCGCGCTCATCCGCTGCGTGCTCGACGCCCCGGACCTCGCCACGGGCCACGAGCGCCTGCGGGCGCTGAGCGCCGAGTTGGCGCAGGGCGTACGGTCCGGCGCGCCCTCCTGATACCACGCGCAGCAATCGGCGGTAGGGTGCGCCCGTGAAGCTCGCCGCTATCCCCAGCCCCACGACGTCGGTCTGGCACGTCCTCGGCCTTCCCATCCGGGCGTACGCGCTCTGCATCGTCGCGGGCATCGTCGTCGCCGTGCTCGTCATGGAACACCGCCTGCGCCGCCGTGGCGTGGCGCCGTGGGCCTCGCTGGACATGGCGGTGTGGGCGGTGCCGTTCGGCATCATCGGGGCGCGGATCTATCACGTGATCACGTCCCCGGCGGAGTACTTCGGCGACGGCGGCCACCCGATCCGCGTCTTCCAGATCTGGGAGGGCGGCCTGGGCATCTGGGGCGCGGTCGCCGGCGGCGCGCTCGGCGCCTGGCTCGCGGCCCGCCAGCTCGGCCTGCCGCTCGCCGTGTTCGCCGACGCGCTCGCCCCCGGGCTGCCGCTGGCCCAGGCGATCGGCCGGTTCGGCAACTGGTTCAACAACGAGCTGTACGGCAGCGTCACGACCCTGCCGTGGGGCCTGCGGGTGCACGACATGGACCGTTCCAACCCGGGCCACGCGACGGTCATCGACGGCAAGCCGGTCACCCTGCCGGACCTCTACCACCCCACCTTCCTGTACGAGGCGGTCTGGGACGTCGGCGTGGCGGTGCTGGTGTGGCTGCTCGACCGCCGGTTCAAGTTCGGCCGCGGGCGCGCGTTCGCCCTGTACGTGATGGCGTACACGCTCGGCCGGTGCTGGATCGAGATGCTGCGCATCGACGACGCGAACCACTTCTTCGGCATCCGCCTCAACGTCTTCACCTCCATCGTGGTGTTCCTGCTGGCGCTGGCCTACTTCCTGGTGGTCCGCGGCCCCCGCGAGTACGTGGTGCCGATCGACGCGCCGGAGACCGAGCCCGAGCCGCAGCCGGCGAGCGACGTGGACCAGGTCGACGTCGGTGCCTCCGCCACGCCGGTGGCCAAGGCGCCGAGGGCCTATCAGGTGGTCAGCGAGGACCGCTTCCGGGCGTACGAGCGCACGGGCATCCTCCCGCCCGCCGGCGCCGCCCCCGAGCCCGCCGCCGCGCAGCCCGAGCCGGTCACGCCGGCCGGTTCGGCCGGGGACACCGGTCCCGCGACGGACGCGGCCCCCGCCGGGAACGCTGGACCCGCCGGTTCCACGGCGGACGCCGGGCCTGCTGCGAAGACGGCGGCTTCGACCGGCGCGACCGAGACCGCTGCGGAGGCGGGCGCGACCAGGACCGCCACCGAGGCCGGCTCAACCCAGGCCGCTGCCGGGGACGACGCCACGGGCGACGCGGGTCCGGCGGCTTCCCCGTCCGAGGGCGACGACGCGCGGCCGGCGGCGCCCGCCTCCGCCGACGAGCGCTAGAAGCCGGGGCCGCGACGTGCGCACGGCCGTGGTGGTGGGCGCGGGCATGGCGGGGCTCGCCGCCGCCGGCGCCCTGGCCCGCGACGGCTGGCAGGTGACGTTGCTGGAGCGGGGCGAGCGGGTGGCCGCCCCGCCGACCGCGCTGGTGCTGTGGCCCAACGGCCGCCGCGCCCTGGAAGCCCTCGACCCGGACGGTGGCTGGTGCGGCATCGCGGCGCCGCTGCCCGACGGCGGGGTACGCCGCCCCGACGGCCAGTGGCTCGTCGCGCCGCACACCCGTCCCGGAGCGGGACACGCCCCCGCCGTCGTGCACCTCGAGGATCTCTACGACGCGCTGGTGGCCGGGCTCGGTGACGGCGTGGACATCCGTACCGGTGTGGACGTCACCACCGTGCGGGCAAGGCGCGCCGCCCGGCCCGCGGTCGGCGACGGCCGCGTGGTGTTCGAGGCGGACCTCGTCGTGGCGGCCGACGGCATCGACAGCCCGGTCCGCCGGGCCCTCGCGCCGGAGGCGGTGGCGGTCGGCTCGGGCTTCGCCGCCTGGCAGGCCGTGGTGCCGGGCTACCGGGCGCCCGCGCTGCCGGAGGACCAGGCGGCCGGGGGAGAGACGCTCGGCGCGGGCTACCGGTTCGTGTCCATGCCGCTGGGGGAGCGCGCGGCCGGCCGCGGCGGCGTCTACTGGGTGGCGACGGCGGCCGGCGCGCCACGACCCGAGGCGCCGGCGACCCAGCTCGCCCTGCTGCGCCGCTGGTTCGCCGACTGGCACGCGCCGGTCGGTGAGCTGCTCGCCGCGACCCGGCCCGAGGACCTGGTGCCGCAGGAGGTACGGGAACTGCGGCCGCTGCCGCGCGCGTACGGCTTCCGCTGCGGCTCGGGCGGCGTGGTGCTGCTCGGCGACGCCGCCCACGCGATGCCGCACCACCTGGGGCAGGGCGCGTGCCTGGCGTTCGAGGACGCGGCCACGCTGCGGTCGCTGGTGGCTTCCGTGGAACCCGGCCCGGCGCTGTGCCAGGCGGTGGAGGCGTACGACCGGGCCCGCCGGCCCCGCACGGCCAGCGTGGTGCGGCAGAGCCGGCGCATGTCGGCGGTGGTGCAGGCCCGCGGCCGGCTGGCGTTGCGAGCCCGCGACGCGGCGCTGGGCTCGCTGCGCCCGCGCATCCTCGGCCACGCGCACGGCCTGGCCGCCGACTGGAACCCGCCGGAATAGCCCGCGCCGAGGCCGGCCCGGGTCAGAGCGGCGCGACCGCCGGCGAGGCGATGCAGGCCGTGCCGACGCGGCGGAAGCCCACCTTCGAGTACAGCCGCGCCACGTCGTCGTCGCCCGCCGACAGGAACACGAGGTCGTCGCCCTCCTCCAGGGCGCGCCGGGCGAGGCTGGCGGTGAGCTGGGAGGCGTACCCGCGCCGCCGCGCCGCCGGCAGCGTGGCCACCCCGGCGACCTCCGCGACGCCGCCGACGCGCTGGACCGAGCCGCAGGCGAGGATGCCGTCGGCCGGTGAGTCGACGACGGCGCTGATGAAGCGGCCGGAGGCGTGCCGGCGGACCTGGTCGGCGACGACCTCGGGGGCCGGGGGCGGCACCGCGTCGCGCTGGACGGGGCCGGCCGGTTCGATGGTGAGCGCGCCGGCCTGCGCGGTGGCCGGTCCGGCGCCGGTCGCGGACGCCGGCGCGCCGAAGCCGAGCCGGCTCACGGCCCGGCTCGCGGCGATGTCGGCGGCGAAGCCCGGCTGGGCCGGGTCGAGGAAGCGGATGGCCGCGCCGGGGATCGGCAGGTCCGGTACGAGCGCCGCCCGGTCCAGCACCATCAGCGGCGCGAGCAGCACGTCCAGCCCCGCCGAGCGGGCGACTGCGAGCAGGTCGGGGGTGGTTTCGTGCACCCATTCGAACGCTTCGGGGACGCCCAGCTCTCGTTGTCTGATCCGGACGGCAGTAACATCTGCGGCAGACGGCGTCCCACCACCGAGGCGAGGCCGGGCGTAGTAGGGCCACCCCGCACCCTCACGGATGAAGAGGACGAACCCCCCGATGTCCTCGGTGACCGTGGCATCGCGGGGCACGGAATCGTAGAAACGCTCCAGCCGGGTGAAGACGTCGGTATCCTCTAGCGCCACCGCGCGAGACTACCGAACCCGCGTGGGCAAAGTGTGATCCATCCGCATCTGGCGGAGATCGGTGACGACTAACGTAGTATCGAGAGACTTTGCAGGGCCGACGTCGTCCCGACCTTGAACGGAAACACCAGTGACGATCGGAGGCCCGGTGGCTTTTCCGCACCCCCAGGGTTTGTACGACCCGCAGAACGAGCGCGACGCGTGTGGCGTGGCCTTCGTCGCCGATCTGCACGGCCGCCGGTCCCACGATGTGGTAGCCCAGGGTCTGTCCGCGCTGATCCGCCTCGACCACCGTGGCGCCCGCGGCGCCGAGCACAACACCGGCGACGGCGCCGGCATCATGATCCAGGTGCCGGACGCGTTCCTGCGCGAGGTCGTCGACTTCGAGCTGCCCGAGCCCGGCGCGTACGCGACCGGCCTGGTCTTCCTGCCCACCGACGAGTCCGACGCGGCCCGCGCCATCGCGGTGTTCGAGAAGTTCGCGCTGGTCGAGGGCGGCGACATCCTCGGCTGGCGGGACATGCCCGTGGACCCGTCCGGGCTGGGCGAGTCGGCCGAGGCCGCCCGCCCCGCCATCAAGCAGGTCTTCCTGGCCGCGCACCGGCTCACCGGCGGCAAGACCGGCAAGGCGGGGGAGCGGCTGTCCGGCATCGAGCTGGACATCGTCGCGTTCTGCATCCGCAAGCAGGCCGAGCGGGAGACGCAGCAGCGCGGCATCGGGGCGTACTTCCCCTCGCTGTCGTCGCGCACGATGACCTACAAGGGCATGCTCACCCCGGATCAGCTGCCCGAGTTCTTCCCCGACCTGACCGACGAGCGCATCGACAGCGCGATCGCGCTGGTCCACTCGCGCTTCTCGACCAACACGTTCCCGTCGTGGCCGCTCGCGCACCCGTACAGGTTCATCGCGCACAACGGCGAGATCAACACGATCCGCGGCAACAAGAACTGGATGGCGGCCCGCGAGGCGCTGCTGGCCTCGCCGAACGTGCCCGGCAGCATCAAGCGGCTGTTCCCGATCTGCACGCCCGAGGCCTCGGACTCGGCCAACTTCGACGCCGTCCTGGAGCTGCTGCACCTGGCCGGGCGCAGCCTGCCGCACGCCGTGCTCATGATGATCCCGGAGGCGTGGGAGAACGACCCGGGCATGGACCCGGCGCGGCGCTCCTTCTACCGCTTCCACGCCAGCCTGATGGAGCCGTGGGACGGCCCGGCCAGCGTGGCGTTCACCGACGGCACGGTCATCGGCGCGGTCCTGGACCGCAACGGCCTGCGCCCGGGCCGCTGGTGGCACACCAGCGACGGCCTGGTCGTGCTCGGCTCCGAGGCCGGCGTGCTCGACCTGGACCCGGCGACCGTCGTGGCCAAGGGCCGCCTGCAGCCGGGCCGGATGTTCCTGGTCGACACGGCCGCCGGCCGCATCGTGCACGACGACGAGATCAAGGCCGAGCTGGCCGCCGCGGAGCCGTACGACGAGTGGCTGCACGCCGGGCTGATCAACCTGTCCGACCTGCCGCCGCGCGAGCACGTCATCTACACCCACGACTCGGTGCTGCGCCGCCAGCAGGTCTTCGGCTACACCGAGGAGGAGCTGAAGATCCTCGTGGCGCCGATGGCCCGGGCCGGCGCGGAGCCGCTGGGTTCCATGGGTACGGACACCCCGATCTCGCCGCTGTCCACCCGGCCGCGGCTGCTGTTCGACTACTTCCACCAGCTCTTCGCCCAGGTCACCAACCCGCCGCTGGACGCGATCCGCGAGGAGCTGGTGACCAGCCTGTCGACGACGATCGGGCCGGAGGGCAACCTGCTCGCGCCCGGCCCGGCCAGCTGCCGCCAGGTCGTGCTGCCGTACCCGATCATCGACAACGACGAGCTGGCCAAGCTGCTCTCCATCGACGAGGACGGCGACCTGCCCGGCTTCAAGGCGGTCCGGGTCTCCGGGCTGTACCCGCTGCGCGACGGCGCCGAGGGCATGAAGGCGCGGCTCACCCAGATCTGCCGGCACGTGTCGGAGGCCATCGAGGACGGCGTGCGCATCCTCGTGCTGTCCGACCGCGACTCCAACGCCGACCTGGCGCCGATCCCGTCGCTGCTGCTCACCGCCGCCGTGCACCAGCACCTCGTGCGCGAGCAGACCCGCACCCAGGTCGCGCTGGTCGTCGAGACCGGCGACTGCCGGGAGGTGCACCACGCCGCCGTGCTCATCGGGTACGGCGCCGCCGCGGTGAACCCGTACCTGGCGTTCGAGAGCGTCGAGGACCTCATCGCCACCGGCCCGCTCGCGGGCATGGAGGCGGGCAAGGCGGTCCGCAACTACGTCAAGGCGCTCGGCAAGGGCGTCCTGAAGATCATGTCCAAGATGGGCATCTCGACCGTGTCGTCGTACTGCGGCGCGCAGGTCTTCGAGGCGGTCGGTCTCGAGGACGAGCTGCTGCAGCGCTACTTCACCGGCACCTCCGGGCGCATCGGCGGCTCCGGGCTGGCCGAGATCCACGCCGAGGTCGCGGCGCGGCACGCGAAGGCGTACCCGAGCAACCCGGCCGAGCGCAGCCACCGCCGCCTCGAGGTCGGCGGCGAGTACCAGTGGCGCCGCGAGGGCGAGGTCCACCTGTTCAACCCGGAGACCGTCTTCCTGCTGCAGCACGCCACCCGCAGCAAGCAGTACGACGTCTTCCAGCAGTACACGGCCAAGGTCGACGGGCTCGCCGAGGCGGCCGGCTCGCTGCGCGGGCTGTTCCGCTTCCGGTCCGACCGGCAGCCGGTGCCGCTGGAGGAGGTGGAGCCCGCCTCGGAGATCGTCAAGCGGTTCGCCACCGGCGCCATGTCGTACGGCTCCATCTCCGCGGAGTCGCACGAGACCCTGGCCATCGCGATGAACCGCCTCGGCGGCAAGTCCAACACCGGCGAGGGCGGCGAGGACGTCGAGCGCCTCTACGACCCGGCCCGGCGCTCCAGCGTCAAGCAGATCGCCTCCGGCCGTTTCGGCGTGACCACGGAATACCTCGTCAACGCCGACGACCTGCAGATCAAGATGGCGCAGGGCGCGAAGCCGGGCGAGGGCGGCCAGCTGCCGGGCAACAAGGTGTGGCCGTGGATCGCCAAGACCCGGCACGCCACCCCCGGCGTGGGGCTGATCTCCCCGCCGCCGCACCACGACATCTACTCCATCGAGGACCTGGCCCAGCTGGTCCACGACCTCAAGATGGTGAACCCGGCTTCGCGCGTACACGTGAAGCTGGTCTCCGAGATCGGGGTCGGCACCGTCGCGGCCGGCGTGGCCAAGCTCAAGGCCGACGTGATTTTGATCTCCGGTCACGACGGCGGCACGGGCGCCAGCCCGCTGAACTCGCTCAAGCACGCCGGCTCCCCGTGGGAGCTCGGCCTGGCCGAGGCCCAGCAGACGCTGCTGCTCAACAAGCTGCGCGACCGGGTCACCGTGCAGGTCGACGGCCAGCTCAAGACCGGCCGCGACGTGATCATCGCGGCGCTGCTGGGCGCGGAGCAGTTCGGCTTCGCCACCGCGCCGCTGATCGTCTCGGGCTGCATCATGATGCGCGTCTGCCACCTGGACACCTGCCCGGTCGGCATCGCCACGCAGAACCCGGTGCTGCGCGAGCGCTTCAGCGGCAAGCCCGAGTTCGTCGAGAACTTCTTCCTGTTCCTCGCCGAGGAGGTCCGCGGCTACCTCGCCGAGCTGGGCTTCCGCAGCATCGACGAGGCGATCGGGCACGCCGAGGTGCTCGACGTCGCCCCGGCCGTGCACCACTGGAAGGCGAAGGGCCTCGACCTCACCCCGGTCCTGTACGTCCCCGAGCTGCCCGAGGGCGCGGCCCGCCGCGGCGTCGTCGCCCAGGACCACGAGCTGGAGAAGGCGCTGGACAACGAGCTCATCGCGCTCGCCCAGCCGGCGCTCACCGAGGGCCGCGAGGTCCGCGCCGAACTCGCCGTCCGCAACGACCACCGCAGCGTGGGCGCCATGCTCGGCGGTGAGGTGGCTCGGCGGTACGGCGGCAACGGCCTGCCCGACGACACCATCTCCTTCACCCTGCGCGGCACCGGCGGGCAGTCGTTCGGCGCGTTCCTGCCGCGCGGCGTCACCCTGCGGCTGATCGGCGACACCAACGACTACGTCGCCAAGGGCCTGTCCGGCGGCCGGGTGATCGTCCGGCCGGCCGACGAGGCGCCGTTCGTGGCGGAGGACAACATCATCGCCGGCAACACCATCCTGTACGGCGCCACCGGCGGCGAGGTGTTCCTGCGCGGCCGCGCGGGCGAGCGGTTCGCCGTCCGCAACTCCGGCGCCTCGGCGGTCGTCGAGGGCGTGGGCGACCACGGCTGCGAGTACATGACCGGCGGAGTCGTCGTCGTCCTCGGCTCGATCGGCCGCAACTTCGCCGCCGGCATGAGCGGCGGCAAGGCGTTCGTGCTCGGACTCGACCAGACGCTGGTCAACCCGGAGCTGGTCGACCTCGCCCCGCTCACGGACGAGGAGCAGGAGGTGCTGCACGACCTGCTCGTCAAGCACCACGCCGAGACCGGGTCCGCGGTGGCGGAGCGGCTGCTCAAGGACTGGCCGGACGCGGCGGCGGAGTTCACCGCCGTGGTGCCGCGCGACTACAAGCGAGTGATGGAACTGATCAAGACCGCCGAAGCTGCCGGTCGGAACGTCGACGAGGCGGTTATGGGGGTCACCCGTGCCTGATCCGAACGGTTTCCTGCGCTACGAGCGGCAGCTGCCCAAGCGCCGCCCGGTTCCGGTCCGCATCCGCGACTGGCGGGAGGTGTACCCGCCGGCCGGCGACGAGCTCATCCGCGACCAGGCGACACGCTGCATGGACTGCGGCATCCCGTTCTGTCACGAGGGCTGTCCGCTCGGCAACCGCATCCCGGACTGGAACGACCTGGTCCGCACGAACGCGTGGGCCGCGGCGGCGGAGAGCCTGCACGCCACGAACAACTTCCCGGAGTTCACCGGCCGGCTCTGCCCCGCGCCCTGCGAGGCGGCCTGCGTCCTCGGCATCGCCGACGACCCGGTCACCATCAAGCAGGTCGAGGTGGAGATCGCCAACCACGCCTTCGACCTCGGGTACGTGCAGCCGCAGCGTCCCGCGACCCTGTCGGGCAAGTCGGTGGCCGTGGTCGGCTCCGGCCCCGCCGGGCTCGCGGCGGCGCAGCAGCTGGCCCGCGCCGGCCACGCGGTCACGGTGTTCGAGCGCGACGACCGCATCGGCGGCCTGCTGCGCTACGGCATCCCGGACTTCAAGCTGGAGAAGGAGCGCATCGACGCCCGCCTCGCCCAGATGGAGGCCGAGGGCGTCGTCTTCCAGACCGGCGTGAACGTGGGCGTCGACGTGACCGCGGACGACCTGCGCGAACGCTTCGACGCCGTGCTGCTCACCTGCGGCGCCCTCGCCGGCCGTGACACCCCCGAGACGCCGGGACGGCACCTGCGCGGCGTGCACCTGGCCATGGACCACCTGGTCCCGGCCAACCGGGTCGTCGCCGGACTGCAGGAGACCACCCCGATCGACGCCAAGGGCAGGCACGTCGTCATCATCGGCGGCGGCGACACCGGCGCCGACTGCCTCGGCGTGGCCCACCGCCAGGGCGCGGCCAACGTCATCCAGCTCGACCAGTACCCGCTGCCCCCGGACACCCGCGCCGCCGAGCAGCACCCCTGGCCGACGTGGCCGGTCATCCTGCGCAACTACCCCGCGCACGAGGAGGGCGGCGAACGCGTCTTCGGCGTCGCCGTCCAGGAGTTCGTCGACGACGGCGAGGGCAACGTCAAGGCGATCCGCATCGCCGACGTCGCCGTCGAACGGCTCAACGGCCGCCGCACGGTCACCGTCACCCCCGGCTCGGAGCGCGACCTCCCCGCCGACCTGGTCCTTCTGGCGATCGGCTTCGAGGGTACGGAGCAGCAGCCGCTGCTGGAGCAGTTCGGCGTGACCCGCAACACCCGCGGAGCCGTCGACGCCCGCCCCGACTGGCAGACCGAGGTGGACGGCGTCTTCGTCGCGGGCGACATGCACCGCGGCGCCTCCCTGATCGTCTGGGCGATCGCCGAGGGCCGCGCCGCGGCGGCGGCGATCCACAGCTACCTGGGCGGCGACGGCGAACTGCCGGCCCCCGTCCGCCCGTCCTCCCAGCCGCTCGCGGCCACCCGCTGAACCACCGGCCCGGCGTCCCGCTCAGGGGCGCCGGGCCGCCTCAGCCGACTTCGACAGCGGCGACGGCAGCGCACCCTCGTCGAACCACCCGACCTCCGTGCACTTGCCGGGCTCCCGGATCACGGGCTCCCCGCCGACGTGCCGCGCCTCGAACGACACCGACACCCAGTGCTGCCCCTCCTCGGGAAGCAGATGGTCGGCCACCCCGAGCAGCCCGGTGACCTCGACCTCCATGCCGTACTCCTCGCGGAACTCCCGCCGTACGGTCTCCTCCAAGGTCTCCCCGAAATCCACCGTGCCCCCGGGAAACTCCCAGCAACCCGCCTCGTTGCGGGCCGCCGGCCCACGCCGGGCCAGGAACACGCGCCCGTCCGCGCCGCGAACCACGGCACCGACGCCCACCCCGACGTAATCGCGTCCCGGAACCACCGCGTACCCCTTCTCCGACGGCCTACCGCGGCGGTCCCCGCCATCGCTCGATCGCGGACCGATAAGCTGAAGCCGTATCGCGGTCGCCGACGCCCGCATGCGCTGCTCAACCGCGGCAGCTGCGCCGCCGGTGCGCCGTCGCCGGCCGTGCGGAGCGTCGCCACCCGCAGTTCATCCCCATGACGGGGGTCGGCCAGCGGGCCGATCCGAAAGAGAGACTAGCCTGATGGCTGTGACACGCCGCGCAAAGATCGTCTGCACCATGGGTCCCGCCACTGCCTCCCCCGAGCGCATGCTCGGCCTGGTCGAGGCCGGGATGGACGTGGCCCGAATGAACTTCAGCCACGGCAGCCACGAGGACCACCAGCAGATCTACGGCATGGTCCGCGCCGCCGCGAAGCAGACCGGCCGTGCCGTCGCCGTCCTCGCCGACCTGCAGGGTCCGAAGATCCGGCTGGGCAGGTTCGCCAACGGCCCGCACGTGTGGAACACCGGCGACGTCGTGACCATCACCAGCGACGACATCCTGGGCACCCCGGACCGGGTGTCGTGCACGTACAAGAAGCTTCCGCACGAGGTCAAGGTCGGCGACCGGCTGCTCATCGACGACGGCAAGGTCGCCGTCGAGGTCTCCGCCGTCGAGGGCAACGACATCCGCTGCCTCGTCACCGAGGGCGGCCCGGTCTCCAACAACAAGGGCGTGTCGCTGCCCAACGTGGCGGTCAGCGTCCCGGCGATGAGCGAGAAGGACGAGGAGGACCTGCGCTTCGCCCTCGGCCTCGGCGTCGACCTGGTCGCGCTGTCGTTCGTCCGCTCGCCCGACGACATCAAGCTCGTCCACCAGATCATGGCGGAGGAGGGCCGGACCGTCCCGGTCATCGCCAAGGTCGAGAAGCCCGAGGCGGTCGACCACCTCGAGGCGATCGTGCTGGCCTTCGACGGCGTGATGGTGGCCCGCGGCGACCTCGGCGTCGAGCTCCCGCTCGACCAGGTGCCGCTGGTGCAGAAGCGCGCCGTCCAGCTGTGCCGGGAGAACGCGAAGCCGGTCATCGTCGCCACGCAGATGCTCGACTCGATGATCGAGAATTCCCGCCCCACCCGCGCCGAGGCCTCCGACGTCGCGAACGCGGTCCTCGACGGCACGGACGCAGTGATGCTCTCCGGCGAGACCTCCGTCGGCAAGTACCCGGTGCTCACCGTCAGCACCATGGCGAAGATCGTGACGACCACCGAGCAGGGCGCGCTGGGCGTTCCGGTCCTGCAGCACGACCCGCGTACGCACGGCGGCGCGCTCACCGTCGCCGCGTCCCGCATCGCCCGCAACATCGGCGCCAAGGCGCTGGTCGCCTTCTCCCAGACCGGCGACACCGTCCGCCGGCTCTCCCGGCTGCACTGCGAGCTGCCGCTGCTCGCCTTCACGCCGGTGCCCGCGGTCCGCGACCAGCTCGCCCTCTCCTGGGGCGTCGAGACGTTCCTGACGGACTTCGTCGAGCACACCGACGACATGTTCCGCCAGGTCGACCAGGCCATGCTCGGCCTCGGCCTGGCCAAGCCCGGCGAGTACGTCGTCGTCGTGGCCGGCAGCCCGCCGAACGCCCCCGGCTCCACCAACACCCTGCGGGTCCACCAGCTCGGCTCGCTCGTCGACCCGGGCACCGTGTGAACGCACCACTGCAGGGGCAGGCCGCCGTCGACCAGCTGCTCGAGGTCCTCGACCTCAAGCAGCTGGGCGCCGACCGGTTCCAGGGGGAGAGCCCACAGGTCGGCGCCCAGCGCGTCTTCGGCGGCCAGGTCGCCGGCCAAGCCCTGGTCGCCGCCGGCCGCACCGTCGACCCGGCACGCTTCGTGCATTCGCTGCACGGCTATTTCGTACGCCCGGGCGACCCCACGGTCCCCATCGACTTCACCGTCGAGACGATCCGTGACGGCCGCTCCTTCTCCGTACGCCGCTCCACCGCGCAGCAGCACGGCAAGCCCATCTTCTTCATGTCGGCGTCCTTCCAGGTCGTCGAGCACGGCCTCGACCACCACACCCCGCCCCCGGAAGGCGTGCAGGGGCCCGAAGAAACCCCCACGATGCGCGACTGGCTGGCCCGCTACCCGGACCGCCGGGCCGCCTTCAACTCGGCGCCGCAGGCCATCGACGTCCGGTACGTCAACACCCCCGGCTGGGTCCCCCCGGGCGACCGCGACGCCACCGCACAGCAGCGCGTCTGGATGCGGATCAACGGCAAGCTCCCGGACGACCCCTTGATCCACGCCTGCGCCCTCACGTACGCCTCGGACCTCTCCCTGCTCGACTCGGTCCTCTCGGTCCACGGTGAGGTCTGGGGCCCGGGCGGCGTGATCGGCGCCAGCCTCGACCACGCACTGTGGTTCCACCGCCCGTTCCGCGCCGACGAATGGTTCCTGTACGACTGCAGCAGCCCGTCCGCGAGCGGCAGCCGGGGACTGGCGAGCGGCCGGCTGTTCACCCGGGAGGGCGTGCACATCGCGAGCGCGGTCCAGGAAGGCCTGCTCCGCCGCATCGGCGCGTGACGGCCGCTGGGGCGCTGCGGCGCCCCGCCGGGCGGAACCCCGGCCGGCCCACTTCATCGGCGCGGCCGGCTCGCTTCATCGGCGCGGCCGGCTCGCTTCGTCGGCTGACCGGGTGGCGCCCCGCCGGGCGGGACCCCGGCCCGGCGACTGGCCGTCGTACGGGTCCCGCACCGGCAGGGCAGGGGAGGATCAGTCCACCAACCCCCGGGTGACCGCCGTGTCGTCCGCCGAGCCCGCCGCGGGCGAGGCCGGGGAAGCCTCCGCCGCCGTCACCTCATCGCCGCCGGCCGACCGCCGTACCTCCGCCCGGCCGACGGCATGCGCGGCCTCGCCGACCGCCGGCTTCTCGCCCCCGTGCCCCTCGGCGGGAGGCGTCTCGGCACCCTCAGCGGTGTCCGGCACCTCGACCTCCTCGGCCTCGGCCGCAGCCTTGGCCGCCCCCGGAACCGCGGCCCCGGTGACCCCGGCGAGCGCGAGCATCGTGTCCAGATCGGCAGTGGTTCGCAGCACCTCGTCGTGAAAGCTTCCCGCCCGCGCCTCCGGCCCGCCGCCTCCCGAACCGCCGGACCCGTGCCCGCCGCTGAACGCCGGCCCGCCGCCTCCCGAACCGCCGGACCCGTGCCCACCGCTGAACGCCGCCCCGCCGCCTCCCGAACCGCCGGACCCGTGCCCACCGCTGAACGCCGCCCCGCCGCCTCCCGAACCACCGGACCCGTGCCCACCGCTGAACGCCGGCCCGCCGGTGAACGCCGGCCCGCCGGGCACCCCGTGCCCGGACGCCGCTGCACCGCCGATTCCGCCGCCGGCCGTACCCCCGCCCGCGACACCCCCGGCCGCCGGTCGCGGGGTCGACAGATCCGACATCCCGGCCGCGGATCCCCGCACCACGGCCCGGTGCCGCGCCCGTGCACCCCGGCTCGGCGCGTCCTCGAAATCCGTCATCCCGGCCGAATAACCCGCGACACCGATCGCCCGCTCCGCGGACAACTCCAGCAACCGCTCACCCCGCGCCACCGCCGACGCCTCCCGCAGCCGCAACGACGCCACCAGGTCGGCGACGCCTCGCAACACGGCCGCTCCCGCGAGGATCAGCACGATCACTTCCGGCGTACGCGAATAGGAGCTCGCGCCGAAGAACCCCAGCCCGAGCTCCGCCACCCCGACGACCGTGAGCAGCCCCCAGATCCGATCCGTCTCCCGCGTCATCATCGAGATCGCGATGTCCGCGGCGCCGCGCGCCATCAGGTACCACCCGATCAACGCGCCCGGCGTGGTCCACGACCCGCCGCCGTCGACTATCAGCAGCACCCCGGTCGCGGCGAACAGCACGGCCAGGCCTGCGTTCAACCACCACGTCCGCGTCCCGGCGAACGCCCGCACCGCCTCGGTCGCCGCGGCGAACAGCACGACCGGACCGGCCACGTCCGCGATGCCGGCGGGTTCGAGCCGCAAGACGCTCCACCCGATCGCCAGCCAGGCCACACCCGCGAACAGAAGGAACGCCCACATCGCGTCACGCACGACGGTCAGGGGCGACGAGCCGGACCACAACATGAAGCCTCCTGGCAGTGCTGGTACTGCCATGACAACACCGCCGGGACAGGCAAACCGGTCTTTCACGGAAAAACGCGAGCCCCGCGGTGCCCGATCCAAGACCCTCCATGACCGGTACGGTCACACGTCAGAACTTCGCCCCCACAACCCCGTCCAGCACCACCACCCCCTCCCGCCGCGCCACGGACAGCTGGATCGGGCTGCACATGCGCCATGGAACGCCGCAGCGGTCGAGGGCTTCCTGGCACAAGCGCATGATGTCGGCCGACTTGTTGGTGAACATGTATCGCGGATAGGCGTATACCTTTCCGTCCCTGCGCACCTTGTTCCCGGTACGGCATCCGTCGGAATGGAACAGGCCCCGCAGAAATAGACCGGGGAATGCGTCCACGACGGCCCTTTGCCATACGGCGAGCGCGATCGTTCTGTCGTGTTTGCTGCCCGGCCCGTGCTGCGGCAGCAGGCAGGGCCAGTGCATCCAGCTGGCGCGGACGGCGTCGCGTCCCTCCCTCCTCTGATGGCCGACCCGGCGGGCGCCGCAGGCCAGCATGGCCGCCTCGATCTCGGCGATGATGCCGGGATAGCGCAGGTCGCACGCCACGGTCAGCAACGGCACACGTCTGGTCATCAGCAGGTGCCCATCACCGAGATACATGCCGAGGAGATAGGCGTACCGCGCCGGATCGTCCACCGGGCGCGCCGGCCGGCTGCAGAAGGGGCAGCGCAGGTCCGGGTCGGAAGGGGTCTTGTCGCGCGTGCGGTAGAGCCAGCCCGCGATCGTGTCGCGGGGTATGCCAAGATCCGCACAGATGGCGGCGAACGGCACGCCGGCGGATCTCAGGTCGAGCGCCCGCTGCCGTACGTGGGGTGGATGCACCGCACCATCGTCGATGCGGGGTATGACACTTCGGTGTCCCCGGTGGGATTCGAACCCACACTGAATGGATTTTGAGTCCATCGACTCTGCCGATTGGTCTACGGGGACGAGTCATGCCCGGTTCGCAACCGGGTTGGCCACGGCGATACGAGCAGGACACACACTACCCACTACGCTGTCAGGGGTGACACCCAGATACCCGGGTGTCGCGACTTCGGGCGAGCGTTGGGGGTAGTGGTTCCGTGGCCGACACGCAGGCGAGTGCCGAGCGCAGGCGGGTGTTGATCGCTGAGGACGAGGCTCTCATCCGGCTCGACCTGGCCGAGATGCTGGTGGAGGAGGGCTACGACGTCGTCGGGGAGGCCGGCGACGGCGAGACCGCCGTACGGCTGGCCGAGGATCTCTCCCCGGACCTCGTGATCCTGGACATCAAGATGCCGATCATGGACGGGCTCGCGGCGGCCGAGCGGATCGCGGGCGGGCGCATCGCTCCGGTCGTCATCCTGACCGCGTTCAGCCAGCGCGATCTGGTCGAGCGGGCGCGCGCCGCCGGGGCGATGGCCTACCTGGTGAAGCCGTTCCAGAAGTCGGATCTCGTGCCGGCTATCGAGATCGCGCTCTCCCGCTATTCGGAGATCGCCGCGCTGGAGTCGGAGGTCGCGGGTCTCACCGACCGGCTGGAGACCCGTAAGTCGGTGGAGCGCGCCAAGGGCGAGCTCATGACGAAGTACTCGATGACCGAGCCGCAGGCGTTCAAGTGGATCCAGCGCACGGCGATGGACCACCGGATGACGATGCGTGAGGTCGCGGACCGCATTCTCGCGGAGGGTGAGGAGTCCCCGGGCACCGCGGCCTCGTGACCGACCTCGCCCGCCGACCGCAGAGCCGGCGGGCCCTCGCCCGCCGACCGCAGAGCCGGCGGGCCCCCGCCCGCCGACCGCAGAGCCGGCGGGCGGACGACAACCCGGCTCGCCGGCCGAGCGACCCGGCCCGCCGGGAGCGCCGACCGCCGGCGAGCGCCGACGCGGCCCGATGAGTAAGCGCCGGAGCCCCCCGCACCCTCGCCCACGACCCCCTGAGAACTGCCTGTTTATTACACGTTCCCTGCCCGAGGATCACCGGACGTAACGGTTCGGTGAATGCCCGTGTGAACACTTACCTGTTCCCCGGCCTGTGGGATAGCGTCCCGCCCCATGACGGGCGCGGTGGCGTCGTGGTGCGCAAGTGCCAATCGACCTGCGGTGGCTCGGTGGGTTCGGTATGGAGGAGGGTTCCAACCTTGAGGCAGGTTCTCGCACGAGCCATCGGTGGGCTGGCCGTGATCGGCCTCGTCGCCGGTGCCGCTGCCTGCAACAGCAGCAGCAGCTCTGACGACTCGGCCAGTGGTAACTGCGGCTACAAGCTCGCGTTCTTCGGCGCCCTGACGGGTTCCGCGGCGAACCTCGGTGTGAACATCGAGCAGGGCTTCGAGCTCGCGATCAAGCAGTACAACGCCAAGAAGGGCTCCGAGTGCATCACGGTGGGCAAGTTCGACTCGCAGGGCGAGCCGGCCGTCGCCCCGGGTGTTGCTCGTAACCTCGTCGCGGACAAGAAGATCCTCGGCATCGTCGGCCCGCCGTTCTCCGGCGAGTCCGAGGCCGCGGACCCCATTTTCGAAGAGGCCGGCATCCCGGCGATCACCCCGTCCGCGACGCGCGTCTCGCTGTCGGCGAACGGCTGGAAGACGTTCCACCGGGCGGTCGCGAACGACGACGCCCAGGGTCCGGCTGCGGCCAACTACATCAAGGACGTTCTGAAGGCGCAGAAGGTCTTCGTCGCGGACGACCAGTCGGCGTACGGCGCGGGCCTGGCCGACGTGGTGAAGAAGACGCTGGGCAGCTCCGTCGTCGCGACGGACAAGACCGAGGCGGACGGCAAGCAGACCGACTTCTCCGCGGTCGTGCAGAAGGTCGTGTCGTCGGGCGCGACGGCGATGTTCTACGGCGGCTACTACCAGAACGGCGGCCTCATCCGTAAGCAGCTGACGGCTGCGAACTGGAAGGGCGTGCTGGTCGGCGGCGACGGCATGAAGGACCCGGGCCTGGCGAAGGCGGCGGGCAACGCCGCGGCGGCCGGCACCGTCGTCACCTGCCCCTGCTCCCCGCCGGAGAAGGCGGGCGGCACGTTCGTCGCGGACTACAAGAAGCAGTGGAACGTCGACGCCGGTACGTACAGCGACGTCGCCTTCGACGCCGCGAACATCTTCCTGGCCGGTATCGACGCCGGTAACACCACCACCGAGAAGATGAACACCTACCTCTCGACGGTCAACTACACCGGTATCGCGAACACCTACAAGTGGACCGCCACGGGCGAGCTCGACCCCGACTCCATCAAGGTGTGGGCGTTCAAGTTCGACGCCAGCGGCAACACCGTCGCGGACCAAGAGGTCAAGACCTCCTGATTCTGCTGTACCTCGCTGTAGGGCCGGTGTGGCCGGATGATCTCCGGCCGCACCGACCTCTTCGTTTCAGGAGCCCCTTGTGAACTTCTCCGGTCTGATTCAGGACTTCGGACCGCTCACGATCACGGGACTTGCCCAGGGCGCGATCATCGCGCTGTTCGCCCTGGGATACACCCTGGTCTACGGCGTGCTTCGCCTGATCAACTTCGCCCACTCCGAGGTCTTCCTGCTCGGTTCCTACGCGTGCCTGATCGTGTGGGGACTCTTCGGGCTGGACCAGAACTCGGCCACCCCCAACGTTGCTGCGGTCCTCGGCTACCTGCTGCTGGGCCTTCTCGCGGCGATCGTCATCTCCGGTCTGACCGCTCTCGGCGTCGAGCTCGTGGCCTACCGGCCGCTGCGCCGCCGTAACGCACCGCCGCTCGCGTTCCTCATCACCGCGATCGGCGCCTCCCTGTTCATCTCGGAGACCGTCGGCGTGGTCACCAAGCGCAACATCACCGGTGTGCCACCGCTGATCCGGCCGACCGACGTCGTCGTGATCGGCAACATGCACGTGACGAATCTGCAGATTCTGATCATCGTGCTGGCGCTCGTGGCGATGTTCGTGCTCGACCGCTTCATCAACCGTTCCCGGCTCGGCCGCGGTATCCGCGCAGTGGCGCAGAATCCGGACAGCGCGGCGCTCATGGGCGTCAACAAGAGCCGTGTCATCGCCCTGGTGTTCCTCATCGGTGGCCTGATGGCCGGTATCGCCGCGGTCATGTACGACCTGAAAATCGGCGTGACCCGGTTCGACGCCGGCTTCCTGCTGGGCATCGAGGCGTTCACCGCGGCCGTCCTCGGCGGCATCGGCAACCTGCGCGGGGCTCTGCTGGGCGGCCTGCTGCTGGGCGTCCTGCAGAACTACGCTGCCGGCCTGTTCGGGACGCAGTGGCTGCACGCCGCTTCGTTCGTCCTGCTGGTGTTGATCCTGCTGGTCCGCCCGACGGGCCTGCTGGGTGAGAGTCTGGGGAGGGCACGCGCATGACGACGACCGAATCCCCGGCGACCGGCGCGGTGCCGGAAGCCGAGAAGAAGAACTGGCGTACGTCCGGCGGCGTGCGCGGCTGGTTCGGCCGTCAGCACTGGGCGGTCCGTACGGCGCTGAGCATCGTCTTCGCCGTGCTGGCGTTCCTGCTGCCGTACGTGGGCGACGTCCCCGTGATCGGCCCGCAGATCGTCACCCAGGGCATCGACTGGCCGAGCGCCCTGTTCAACATCTCGTACTACGTGCTGCTGGCTCTCGGCCTGAACGTGGTCGTCGGCTTCGCGGGCCTGCTCGACCTCGGGTACGTCGGCTTCTTCGCGGTCGGTGCGTACACCGTCGCGATGCTGACGTCGCCGGACAGCGTCCTGCACACCGAGTGGGCGTGGCTCGCGTCCATCCCGATCGCCCTGGCGATCACCATGGTCTCCGGCCTGATCCTGGGCTGGCCGACGCTGCGGCTGCGCGGCGACTACCTCGCGATCGTGACGCTGGGCTTCGCCGAGATCATCCGCATCTTCGCGACGAGTTCGGAGACGCTGCGCGGTGACCGCGGCTTCTCGGACATCCCGCACCCGCCGGGCTCGTACGCCGACGGCAAGCCGATCTTCGGGGTGGCGGACGCCACGCCGTACTACTGGCTGGGCCTCTCGGTGATCATCCTGGTCATCTTCGGCGTGCGGAACCTCGACCGCAGCCGGGTCGGCCGCTCGTGGCTCGCGATCCGCGAGGACGAGGAGGCCGCCGAGATCATGGGCGTGCGCACGATCAAGTACAAGCTGTGGGCGTTCGCGATCGGCGCGTTCATCGGTGGCCTGGGCGGCGTCATGTTCGCCGGTCAGCAGGGCTTCATGAACTCGCAGACGTTCATCCTGCAGTTCTCGATCCTGGTGCTCGCCGGCGTGGTCATGGGTGGTTCGGGCAACATCTTCGGCGCCATCCTCGGTGGTGCGCTGATCTCCTACATCCCGGACCGGTTGCGCGGCATCGAGGACCCGATCTTCCACACGGACCTGTTCGGGTTCCGCTTCGCGATCTTCGGCCTGGTGATCATCGCGATCATGATCTTCCGGCCGCAGGGCATCATCCCGAGCCGCCGCCGGGCGATGGAGCTCAAGGACCGTGAGAAGGAGGTGGCTCCGCAGTGAGCGAGCCACACATCGAGACGCCGCAGGAGCTGGACGCGGCGAACGCCCGTCCGGTGGACCGGGCGATGCCCACGGGGACCGTCGGCAAGACGGTGCGCGAGCCGCAGCTCTCGGACGGCCGGGGCGATCTTCTGCTCGAGGTCGACCACGTCACGCTGCGCTTCGGCGGCGTGGTCGCGCTCAACGACGTCAGCTTCTCGCTGCGCAAGGGTGAGATCTTCGGGCTGATCGGCCCGAACGGCGCGGGCAAGACGACGTGCTTCAACGCCATGACCGGCGTCTACCGGCCGACCAGCGGCGCGATCCGCTTCCAGGGCGAGTCGATCGTCGGCAAGAAGAAGCACGAGATCACCCGTGGCGGCATCGCCCGTACGTTCCAGAACGTGCGGCTGTTCCCGGAGATGACCGCGCTGGAGAACGTCATGGTGGGCGCGGACGCGCACCACAAGACCAGCGTGATCGGCGCGTTGTTCCGGCTTCCCCGGCACTGGCAGGAGGAGAAGGCCGGCCGGGAGAAGAGCCTGGAGCTGTTGCGCTTCGTGGGCATCGAGCGGCGGGCGGGGGAGATCTCCCGCAATCTCTCGTACGGCGAGCAGCGCCGGCTGGAGATCGCCCGGGCCCTGGCGACCAACCCGACGCTGCTGTGCCTCGACGAGCCGGCGGCCGGCTTCACGCCCGCGGAGAAGGAGGAGCTGCTCGGGCTCATCCGCAAGATCCGCGACACCGGGGTCACCGTGCTGCTCATCGAGCACGACATGCGCCTGGTCATGGGCGTCACCGACCGGATCGTGGTGCTGGAGTTCGGCAAGAAGATCGCCGAGGGTACGCCCGCCGAGGTGCGGGACGACCCGAAGGTGATCGCGGCGTACCTGGGGGTCCCGACCGATGCTGCTTGAGTTGCAGGACGTGACGCTGCTGTACGGCCGCATCCAGGCCCTGCACGGCATCAGCATGACCGTCGGCGAGGGCGAGATCGTGGCGCTCATCGGTGCGAACGGCGCCGGCAAGACGACGACCATGCGGGCGATCTCGGGGCTGCGCCCGGTGGCGCAGGGCGCCATCAGGTTCAACGGCGAGGACATCACGAAGATGCGCGCGGATCTGCGCGTCGTCCGGGGTGTCTCGCAGTCGCCGGAGGGCCGCGGCATCTTCCCCGGCATGACCGTGCGCGAGAACCTGGAGATGGGCGCCTACACGCGCCGGAACCGCGCCGAGATCAAGGAGGACATGGACCGGGCCTTCAGCCTGTTCCCCCGGCTCAAGGAGCGGGAGAAGCAGGTCGGCGGCACGATGTCCGGCGGTGAGCAGCAGATGCTGGCGGTCGGTCGCGCGCTGATGAGCCGGCCGAAGCTGCTGCTGCTCGACGAGCCGTCGATGGGTCTCGCGCCCATGCTGATCCAGCAGATCTTCGACATCATCGTCGAGATCAACCAGCAGGGCACGACCGTCCTGCTGGTGGAGCAGAACGCCCAGCAGGCCCTGTCGCGTGCGCACCGCGCGTACGTGCTGGAGACCGGCCGGATCGTCAAGTCCGGTACCGGCGCGGAACTGCTGCACGATCCCTCGGTGAAGGACGCCTACCTGGGTGTCGCCTGAGCCACCCCCGCAATAAGGAGTAACTGACGATGTTCCGCATCTCATCTGGCCGCCGGGCGATCCTCGGCCTGGCCGTCGCGGCCGCGATGACCGTGTCGCTGGCCGCCTGCGGCGAGGAGTCCGGCAACGACACCGGCTCGGGCGCCCCGGTGCCGTCGGCCTCGGCCGACACCGCCCTGGCGGACAAGGTCCCGGCCGAGCTCAAGTCGGCCGGCAAGTTCGTCATCGGTACGGACTCCTCGTACGCGCCGAGCGAGTTCCTGGACGCCGACGGCAAGACGGTCAAGGGCTTCGACGTCGACCTGTTCAACGCGGTCGCGCAGAAGCTCGGCCTGAAGACCGAGTGGCAGTCGGCGACGTTCGACAGCATCATCCCGGGCGTGAGCTCGGGTAAGTACACGATCGGCGTCTCCTCGTTCACGGTGAACCCCGACCGTCTGAAGGAAGCCACGATGGTTTCCTACTTCTCGGCGGGCACTCAGTGGGCGGCCAAGGCCGGCACCACGATCAACGCCGACGACGCCTGCGGCAAGAAGATCGCGGTGCAGACCGCGACCGTGCAGGTGGACGACATCAAGGCGCGCTCGAAGAAGTGCACCGACGCCGGCAAGCCGAAGATCACGATCGACCAGTACCAGGCCCAGAGCGACGCGACCAACGCCGTCGTGACCGGCAAGGACGACGCGATGCTGGCCGACTCGCCGGTGTGCGCGTACGCGGTCAAGCAGACCAACGGCCAGCTGGCCCTGGTCGGCGACATCTACGACTCGGCCCCGTACGGCTACGTGCTGCCCAAGGCCCAGACGGAGCTCGGCGCGGCGATCGAGGGCGCGCTGGAGGCTCTGATCGCGGACGGCACGTACCAGACGATCCTCAGCAAGTGGGGCGTCGAGGCCGGCGCGATCAAGGACCCGGCCGTCAACCCGCAGGTCTCCTGACCCGCGGATGAGCGACCAGGACACCACCGGACGGGCACGGCCTGAGGCGATCAAGGCCGTGCCCGTGCGGCACCCCGGGCGATGGCTGGCCATCGCGGTGCTCGCGGTGCTCACCGCGATGTTCGTGCACCTGCTTGTCACGAACGACCAGTTCCGCTGGTCGTTCATGTTCTCCTCGTACGAGCCCGGCAAGCGCGGCGTCATGTTCACCGAGCCGGTGCTGGAGGGGCTGCGTGGCACGATCCTGCTGACCGTCTCGTCGATGCTGATCGGCGTCGTGCTGGGCGTGGTCATCGCCGTCATGCGGTTGTCGGACAATCCGATCCTGAGCTGGGTGGCGTGGATCTACACCTGGTTCTTCCGGGCGGTGCCGCGGCTCGTGCTCGCGATCCTCTTCGGCAACCTGAACATCCTGTGGGACCGCATCGGCTTCGGTCTGCCGTTCGACCAGCAGATCGGCAAGCTGTTCGGCATCGACGACCTCAACGCGCAGTTCTACAGCGTCAAGGCCAGCGACCTGCTCGCCGGCTTCGTCGCCGGCATGCTCGCGCTGGGTCTGTCGGAGGCCGCCTACATGGCCGAGATCGTGCGCGCGGGCATCCAGTCGATCGATCCGGGCCAGACCGAGGCCGCGGTCGCGTTGGGCCTCTCGCGCGGCCAGGTGCTGCGGCGGGTCGTCCTGCCACAGGCGATGCGGGTGATCGTGCCGCCGACCGGCAACGAGGTCATCGCCATGGTCAAGGACACCTCGCTGGTGGCCTTCGTACCCGTGACCTATGAATTGTTCTTCCAGCTCAACGCCATCAAGGCCCGGACGTTCGTGGTTCTGCCCGTGCTGGTCGCCGCGGTGATCTGGTATCTGATCATCTGCAGCGTCCTGATGGTCGCCCAGTTCTTCGTCGAGCGACACTTCGGCAAGGGCTACGGCGCCGCCGGCAAGGCCCGCCAGAAGCTGCAGGGCATCGCCGCCGAGCAGGGCGGGGTCGCGTCCTATCAGGGGCCGGCGTCGGGGCCGGGAGGAGCGGGGATATGACCGACGAGATGGTGCGCGCCGAGGCGGTGCACAAGTCGTTCGGCTCCTTGGAGGTGCTCAAGGGCGTCGACCTGGTGGTGCGGCCGGGGGAGGTGTCGTGCGTGCTGGGCCCGTCGGGTTCCGGCAAGTCGACCTTCCTGCGCTGTATCAACCACCTGGAGAAGATCAACGCCGGCCGGATCTTCGTGGACGGCGACCTCATGGGCTACCGCGAGCGCGGCGGCAAGCTGCACGAGCTCAAGGAGAAGGACGTCGCCGCGCAGCGGCGGTCCATCGGCATGGTGTTCCAGCGGTTCAACCTCTTCCCGCACATGACGGTCATGCAGAACGTCATGGAGGCCCCCTGCCGGGTCAAGAAGGAGAACAAGGCAGAGGTACGCGACAGGGCGGTCGCCCTGCTCGAACGGGTCGGTCTCGGGGCGAAGGTGGAGAACTATCCCGGGCAGTTGTCGGGTGGTCAGCAGCAGCGGGTGGCCATCGCGCGCGCCCTGGCCATGCGGCCGAAACTGATGCTGTTCGACGAGCCGACGAGCGCGCTGGACCCCGAGCTGGTGGGCGAGGTGCTCGACGTGATGAAGGACCTGGCCCGCGACGGCATGACCATGATCGTCGTCACCCACGAGATCGGCTTCGCCCGCGAGGTGGGTGACTCGCTGATCTTCATGGACGGCGGCGTGGTGGTCGAGCAGGGCCCGCCGCGGGAGGTCCTGAGCAATCCCCAGCAGGAACGAACCAAGGCATTCCTCAGCAAGGTGTTGTAGGTCGTGTCCTGGCGGTCATGGCGACGCCGAGACGGAGTCCGGGTTTCGTCTCGCAAGTGGGACGGGCGATCGGATACCGGTGTTGTATCCGACCGCCCGGACCGTGCCGCGAGGCGGAAGCTGGGCCCGTCGCAGGCCGTCATGACCGCCAGGACACGACCTCGGGCGGGCGGGGCGGTCGGCGGAGTTGTCGTACCCCGGGACTAGAGTTCTCGGACGTGAGCGACGACGCCCAGACCCCCCGCTTGCTGCTGCTCGACGGCCACTCGCTGGCCTACCGGGCCTACTTCGCGCTGCCCGTGGACAACTTCTCCACGCACACGGGGCAACCCACCAACGCCGTGTTCGGCTTCACCTCGATGCTCATCAACATGCTGCGCGACGAGAAGCCGACGCACATCGTGGTGGCGTTCGACGTCTCCCGGCAGTCCTTCCGCACGGAGAAGTATGCGGAGTACAAGGCCGGCCGCTCCGAGACGCCGCAGCCGTTCCAGGGCCAGGTGAGCCTGGTCAAGGAGGTGCTGGAGGCGCTGCGCATCCCGGTGGTGGAGAAACCCGGCTACGAGGCCGACGACGTCATCGGCACGCTCGCCTGTCAGGCGCGTGACGCCGGCTTCGAGGTGGTCATCTCCACCGGTGACCGGGACGCGTTCCAGCTCGCCGGCGAGCACGTGACGATCCTCTACCCGGTCCGTGGCGTGTCCGAGGTCTGGCGGATGACCCCCGAGGCCATCGAGGCGAAGTACGGCGTGCCCCCCGGCCGCTACCGCGACAAGGCGGCGCTGGTCGGCGAGGCGAGCGACAACCTGCCCGGTGTCCCCGGCGTGGGCGACAAGACCGCCGCCAAGTGGATCAATCAGTACGGCGGCCTCGACGGCATCATCGCCCACGTCGACGAGATCAAGGGCAAGGCCGGCGAGAACCTGCGCGCCCACCTCGCCGATGTCATGCGCAACTACGAGATCAACGCGCTGGTCTGCGACCTGGAGCTGCCGCTGCGGCCCGAGGACGTCAAGTGGCAGGGCTGGGACCGCGAGGCCGTGCACCAGGTCTTCGACGCGCTCGAGTTCCGGGTCCTGCGCGAGCGGCTGTACTCGTACCTCGAGGCCGTGGAGCCCGAGGCGGAGTCCGGCTTCGACCTGTCCGGCACGGTGCTGGGCGCGGGGGAGGTGGCCGCGTGGCTCGGTGAGCACGCCACGGCCGCCCCGGTCGGCGTCGCCGTCACCGGCCAGTTCGGCCGCGGCACCGGCTCGCTCACCGGCATCGCGGTGGCCACCGGCGACGGTCCGGCCGCCTGGTTCGACCCGGCCGCCCTCGACGAGGCCGACGAGCACGCCGTCGCCGCCTGGCTCGCCGACCCCGAGCGGCCGAAGATCATCCACGACGCCAAGCCGGCGATGCTGGCGTTCCGGGCGCACGGCTGGTCGCTCGCCGGCGTCCGCGTCGACACCGCCCTCGCCGCCTACCTCGCCAAGCCCGACCAGCGGGCGTACGACCTCACCGACCTGGCCCTGCGCTACCTCAAGCGGGAGCTGCGCGTCGACGCCCCCCAGGACGGCCAGCTCACGCTGGACGGCCTCGGCGACGACGGCGCCGCCGAGCAGAACGTCATGCTCCGCGCCCGCGCCACGCTCGATCTCGCCGACACCCTCATCGAGGAGCTCTCCCGCGACGACGGCGCCTCCCAGCGCCTGCTCGCCGAGGTCGAGCAGCCGCTGGAGATCGTGCTGGGCGAGATGGAGTACGTCGGCATCGCGGCCGACACGCACTACCTCTCCGAGCTGGAGGCGCACTTCGCCGCCGAGGTGAAGGCGGCCCAGCAGGCGGCGCACGAGGTGGTCGGGCGTGAGTTCAACCTCGGCTCACCCAAGCAGCTGCAGGAGATCCTCTTCGTCGAGCGCAACCTGCCCAAGACCAAGCGCATCAAGTCCGGCTACACCACCGACGCCGACGCGCTGCAGAACCTCTTCGCCCAGACCGGCGACCCGCTGCTCGAGCACCTGCTGCGCCACCGCGACGTGGCCAAGCTGAAGTCCACCGTGGACGGGCTGCTCAAGTCGGTCTCCGAGGACGGACGCATCCACACCACGTTCAACCAGACCGTGGCGGCCACCGGCCGGCTCTCCTCGACCGACCCCAACCTGCAGAACATCCCCATCCGCACCGAGGAGGGCCGCCGCATCCGCCGCGCCTTCGTGGTGGGGGAGGGCTACGAGTCGCTGATGACGGCCGACTACAGCCAGATCGAGATGCGCATCATGGCCCACCTCTCCGGCGACGAGGCGCTCATCGCGGCCTTCAACTCCGGCGCCGACTTCCACGCGGCCACCGCCTCCTCGGTCTTCCACGTCCCGGTCGAGGAGGTCGTCCCCGACCAGCGCCGCAAGATCAAGGCGATGAACTACGGCCTCGCGTACGGTCTCAGCGCCTTCGGCCTCTCCAACCAGCTGACCATCACCACGGAGGAAGCCCGTGGCCTGATGGCCGAATACTTCGAACGCTTCGGCGGCGTCCGCGACTACCTCCAGGCCGTGGTCCGCCGAGCGGTCCAGGACGGCTACACGGCCACCATCCTCGGCCGCCGCCGCTACCTGCCGGACCTGAGCAGCGACAACCGCCAACGCCGCGAAATGGCCGAACGCATGGCCCTCAACGCCCCCATCCAGGGCTCCGCAGCCGACATCATCAAACTCGCGATGCTCCACATCGACACGGCGATCCGCGAAGCCGGCCTCAAGTCCCGCATGCTCCTCCAGGTCCACGACGAACTCGTCTTCGACGTAGCCCCCGGCGAACGCGAACCCCTCGAATCCCTCGTCCGCCGAGAAATGGGCGCGGCCTACCCCCTGTCGGTCCCCCTCGAGGTCTCGGTAGGCCTCGGCCACGACTGGAACAGCGCCGACCACTAACCCCGCGAAGCCCAACGCCGCCGCTCCGGTGGGAGCGGCGGCGGGACCGCTGCCGTCCGAAGCCCTTCCACTGCCCGCTCGCGGTGGCCGGTGGCGGCTTCTGCCGTCCTTAAGCGCGCAGGTGTCTGCTTCCGGTGGGCGGAGGGCGGCCCTGTCGGCCGGGCCCAGCAACGAACCCGTCCACGAGGCCTGATCGCGCGCGTCCTGTCCGTCGCCTGCCGCCTCGCTGCCTGCCGCCTCGCTGCCCGCCGTCGCCTGCTGCCTGCTGCCCGCTGCCTGCTGCCCGCTGCCCGCCGTCGCCTGCTGCCCGCTGCCCGCCGTCGCCTGCTGCCCGCTGCCCTGCGTGCCGAGTGCCCGGATGGCCTTTCAGCCGGTGAGGTCTGGCCCGTGTGGCCTTGGCGGCGCGGTGTCTCCGCCCGCGTGACCTTCGGCGGCGCGCTTTCTGCCCCACCCGTCCTTCCCGCCCCGGTCTTTGCCTCGCGGCCTTCGCCGGTGGTCTCTCGCGCGTCGCCTCTGTCGACGGCGGCGCGTGCTTCCCGTCTGCCGGCTGCCGCTTGCTCCACCAGAGCGCGGCTCGGTCTCGCCGTTCGGTCTCGCCGCGCGGCCACGCGGTTCGGTCTCGCCGCGCGGCCACGCGGTTCGGTCTCGCCGCGCGGCCACGCGGTTCGGTCTCGCCGCGCGGCCACGCGGTTCGGTCTCGCCGTTCGGTCTCGCCGCTCGGTCACGTGGCTGGGGCGGCGCGGCTCGGCCACAACGACTTCGCCACTGCGATTACCGAGCCGCTCACGAGCCGTGACGACGCACTGGCGGATTTCCGACTCTTTGAATTCCCGCAACATCTGCGGCTTCAGCCCGATCAGAGGTCCAGTTTCACGCCGATCGAGGTACCGAAGATGCGTGGGTCCCGTGGTCCGTTCGGGCATCGTTCGCGCCCCTTCGGGCGTACCTCGAATCACCGACTTCAGGAGTCCGCGGAACCCGCTCGAACGACCGTCCACCTCGGAATATGCAGCTCACTCCACGACCCCGGCCGACTTCGCGCCCACCCGCAATGCATTGTTACGTAATGCATTCTGGCTGTCCGCAACGACGGTCTCGCGCTCAGGAGTGAGTTGTCAGTTTCTTGTTCGGATGAGTTGCCGCGCTCTGCAAGGGTGGGCTGATGCCGAGCACTTCCATCGACATGACATCGCTGTCGGGTGCCTGGGCGCCCGTCGTGCGCCGGCCCCTCGAGGCCGACCAGGCGCGCGCTCTCGCGCCCATGTTCAAGGCCCTGGGCGACCCCGTACGCCTCCGCCTCCTCTCCATGATCGCCTCGGCGGGCGGCGGCGAGGTGTGCGTCTGCGACCTGACGGGCGCGTTCAAGCTGACCGGCCCGACGATCTCCCACCACCTCAAGGTCCTCCGCGAGGCAGGCCTGGTGGACAGCGACCGGCGCGGCACCTGGGTCTACTACCGCCTGGTGCCTGCGGCGCTGGCCCTCCTCGCAGGCCTCCTCGACATCGGCACCGTGTCCGCCGCCATCTGACCTCAGCCCGGCCGGCGCCGCGTAAAGGGCAAAGGGCCCATCGCCTGACTTCAGCCCGTCCGGTCGCGCGGCGAGGCCGAAGGGTCGATCGCGTGACCTCGTCGCGGCGGCCTGCGCGGTCCTGCTGGTCCGCGCCCGGCCGGTCGCGCGGAGCGGTCAAAGGCCCCATCGTCTGACTTCCGGCCGGCCAGTCGCGCGCAAAGGGCAGAGGGGCCGCCCCTCGCCGACGCTGGCACTGCGGCAGCCGACTTCTGGCCGATGGCGCAGTGGGGCATGGAGCCTGTTGCCCACGTCGGCGTTGTGGCCGCTGCCGTCTGACCGTCGCTGGCCGGAGGCGCAGAGAGGGCGCGGTGCCTCTCGCCGACCTCGGACGTTGTGGCCGCCGCCTTCTGGCCGATGGCGCAGTGGGGCACTGCGTCTACCGCCGCTTTCCGCACCGTAGCCGCGATCCTCTGAAAGCAATCCCGCCAGCCGCGTGCGGAGTAGCGAGGCATCGATCGCCTGCGCGGCCCAACCCGCCCCTTCAGGAGGCCGCGCCCCGGGCCGCCATGAGCCTCGTGCCGTACCCCGGTCACCTTGGCGCAGCACCCCCCGGCACGACGGCAACGGATCGACAGCGCGAACTCGGCGGCCGACGTCGGCCACCCCGCCGTCCGGCGGCGTGGTCCCGGCGCCCTGAAGGGCCACCCGCCGCCCAGCCGAAGCCCCGCGCTGGCGCACGGAGCGCGCCGGCGAACGCACGCCAGCCGCCGGGCGCCCCTCCCACGGGCACTGTCAAGCCGCGATCCGATCCGGCTACTTCTTCAGCGGATCATGTCCCCAGTTCATCAGCGAGTACCGCCACTTCGTCTCCTTGACATCCCCGGACGGCCGCTGTGCCAGATGGCGGTGGACGTACCCGACGACCTTGCGCATGTGCGCCTCGTCGGCGTCGTCGAGGTCCGCCTTCTTCTTGTGCAGAAGCGAGATGATCTTCCGCCCGCTGTCGTGCCCGACCGACTCGGCGCCGCTGGAGGATTTCTGGCCCACTTCCTGCGACTCGTCCGTGTTCAGCCACTTCTCGAGTTCCGAGGCGGACATGTTCACCGCTTCGCGGAAATCCGCGTACGTGTCATTTGTCATGCTTCAGCGCTCCCTCTTTGTGGACCGCCGTACCCCCGGTCTTGTCGCTCTTGACCTTGTATTGGGGTTCGTCCTTGGAGGCGTCCACCGTGCGGCCGGCCTCCGACGTGCGGGACGTGATCTTCTTCTCGACCGTCCCGTGCACCGTGTTGCCGTGGCTCTTCCAGGTCACCTTGTCGCCCTTTTTCACGCTCATGACCTGCTGGTACCCGGTGATCAGGCCCGATAACTGACGAATATCGCGGTGCCCGGGAACAGCCTGCCGCGCAGCGGGCTCCACTGCCCCCAGATCTCGTCGTGGCCCTCCGGCCATTCCGGCTCGATGAGATCGGTCAGCACGAAGCCGGCCGCGACGAGTTCACGGATGCGGTCGCCGAGGGTTCGATGCTGTTCCACATATGTCGGCACGCCCGCGCTGTCCTGCTCCACATACGGCCGGCGGTCGAAATAGGGGTGAACCGCCAGCAACCCGTTCTCACCCGGATCGTCGAGGAAGATCCACCGCATCGGATGCGTGATCGAGAACACCCATTTCCCGCCGGGTCGCAGCACCCGCGCCACTTCGCGCATCACCGCCTCGGAATCGGCGACGAACGGGATCGCCCCGAAGGCCGTGCACACCACATCGAACGCCCCAGTCGCGAACGGCAGCGCGAGGGCATCCGCTTGCACGAGCGGCACGCGTACGCCCGAACGGTCGGAGGCCCGCTGCGCCTGGCGCAGCATCCCCCCGCTCAGATCCATCGCGACCACCTCGGCGCCCTGCCCGTCGAGCCACCGCGCGGCCGCCGCGGCACCGCACCCCAGCTCCAGCACCCGCTGCCCGCGCACGTCACCGAGCAACCGCGCGTCCGCCTCCCGCAGCCCCTCCGGGCACCAGACGAAATCCACGTCACCCAGAAAGGCCCCGTGCTCCTCCTGGTAGTCGTCGGCGTCCAGGTCCCACCAATGCCGGCTCGCGACGCGACTCTCGTCGTCGGTCACGGCCCGGCGGAGCGTGGCCGGCTGGGCAGGCGGTTGCGCTTCGATCACCAAGCCACCGTACGGGGACAGTACGACAAAACCGCCTCAGGCCTGCGCCGCCGTGATCACCCAGCGCCCGGTCCCGCCCCGAGGGCTGCGCAGCCCCGTACCCGATGCTCCCCAGCCTCTCCCCCCGAGGCGCCCGAGCCGCCCCGCCCAGCCATAGCCCCACCACCCAGCGCTCGCTCCGCTAGCTCCCACGCCGCGCTTCAGCGCTCGCTCCCGCTCCCGCCCGCTCCCGCTCGCTCCCGCTCCCGCTCGCTCCCGCTCCCGCTCGCTCGCTCCCGCTCGCTCCCGCCCGCTCCCGCTCCCGCCCGCTCCCGCTCCCGCCCGCTCCCGCCCGCTCCCGCTCCCGCTCGCTCCCGCTCCCGCTCGCTCCCGCTCCCGCTCGCTCCCGCCCGCGCCACCTCCGGCCGCCTCAACCGCGCCCACCCCACTCCTCGCCCGCGCTCTCCACCGCCGCTCCCACCGCCCGAAATGGCACAAAACACCCCTGGCGACCGCGTTCCCGGGACGAATGTGCCTCGGTCCTCAGGAGGGCTTGCAACCTGTGGTAATGCGCACGGTAAGCTAGTCGATGCGCTCGCGGATCGTGTGCCTCGGCAGGGAGCAGGTTCCGCAAGACGTCGGTCCCAGCATGATCCTGCTCGTTTGATCGCCCTCGCTTGATCGCCAAGCTCCAGCGTCGTGATCACCGGTTGTTCGTGCTGTGTCCGCTGTCAGTTCCGCGGGGCGCGAGAGACACCACGACACCATCCGTTCGGAGCAACAGTCCACATGACGAGCAGCATCGAGGCCACCTCGAGCGCCAACAAGGTCACCGTCGACGATCTTGGCTCGGAGGAAGCTTTCCTCGCAGCCATCGACGAGACCATCAAGTACTTCAACGACGGCGACATTGTCGAAGGCACCGTCGTCAAGGTCGATCGGGACGAGGTCCTGCTCGACATCGGCTACAAGACCGAGGGCGTGATCCCCTCGCGTGAGTTGTCGATCAAGCATGACGTGGACCCCGCGGAAGTGGTGTCGGTCGGTGACCACATCGAAGCCCTCGTCCTCACCAAGGAGGACAAGGAAGGCCGGCTGATCCTCTCGAAGAAGCGCGCGCAGTACGAGCGCGCGTGGGGCACGATCGAGAAGATCAAGGAGGACGACGGCGTCGTTCGCGGCTCCGTCATCGAGGTCGTCAAGGGCGGCCTCATCCTCGACATCGGCCTGCGCGGCTTCCTGCCCGCGTCCCTCGTCGAGATGCGCCGCGTGCGCGACCTCCAGCCGTACGTCGGCCGGGAGCTCGAGGCCAAGATCATCGAGCTGGACAAGAACCGCAACAACGTGGTCCTGTCCCGCCGGGCGTGGCTCGAGCAGACCCAGTCCGAGGTCCGCACCGAGTTCCTCAACAAGCTCCAGAAGGGCCAGGTCCGCAAGGGCGTCGTGTCCTCCATCGTCAACTTCGGCGCCTTCGTGGACCTGGGTGGCGTGGACGGCCTGGTGCACGTCTCGGAGCTCTCCTGGAAGCACATCGACCACCCGTCCGAGGTCGTCGAGGTCGGCCAGGAGGTCGAGGTCGAGGTGCTCGACGTCGACCTGGACCGCGAGCGCGTCTCGCTGTCGCTGAAGGCGACCCAGGAAGACCCGTGGCGCCAGTTCGCCCGGACCCACGCGATCAACCAGATCGTGCCGGGCAAGGTCACCAAGCTGGTTCCGTTCGGTGCGTTCGTCCGCGTGGACGACGGCATCGAGGGCCTGGTGCACATCTCCGAGCTGGCCGAGCGTCACGTCGAGCTGCCCGAGCAGGTCGTCCAGGTCGGTTCGGACGTCATGGTCAAGGTCATCGACATCGACCTGGAGCGTCGCCGGATCTCGCTCTCGCTGAAGCAGGCGAACGAGAACTTCGTAGAGGGCGAGGAGCACTTCGACCCGACCCTCTACGGCATGGCGGCCACCTACGACGCCGAGGGCAACTACATCTACCCGGAGGGCTTCGACCCGGAGACGGGCGAGTGGCTCGAGGGCTTCGACAAGCAGCGCGAAGCGTGGGAGAAGCAGTACGCCGACGCCCGCGAGCGCTGGGAGGCCCACACCAAGCAGGTGCAGGCGTCCCGCGAGGCCGACGCCGAGGCCGCTCTCAACCCGACCCCGGCGGGCGGCGTGACCACGTCGTCCTCGTCCTCCTCCACCTCCACCAGCACGTCGGCCCCGGCGCGCGCTGCGGAGGAGCCGGCCGGCACCCTGGCCACCGACGAAGCCCTCGCCGCTCTGCGCGAGAAGCTCGCCGGCGGCAAGAGCTGACCCGGATCTGATCGACGAAACCCCGCCCATCCGGCTCCGGCCGGGTGGGCGGGGTTTCTTCATGCCCCGGTACGCCCCCAGCAAGCACCCACCCCGACGTCACTCACCGCCCCAACCCGCCGCCCGTAGCCCGCTGGCCGTGATCGGTCGTCCGAGGCTTGCTACAGAGCGTCGGTCGTCAGGCCTCGTGGCAGCCGTAACACCTCAGGCCCACCCTGCCGCGGCCTCCGGCGTTCCCCGCCGCGCCTTGCCCTCACCCCGCTCCTTCATCGCCGGCCCACCCGGTGTGTTCCGCCGGGCCGCCCCGGGTGTGGTTCCGCCGGCCCACCCCGGTGTGGTTCCGCCGGGCTGCCCTGGTGTGGTTCCGCCGGGCGCCCTGGTGTGGTTCCCCGGGCCGCCCTGACGGCGTTCCGCCGCCCGCCCCCTCCGTCGTTATCCACAGCCCCGGATCCGCCGACCTGACACCGCAAGATCGACCCGGGATACTGGTCGGCGTGCTGAAGGTGGGTCTCACAGGTGGAATCGGAGCCGGCAAGAGCGCCGTCGCTCAACGGCTGCGGCAGCTCGGCGCGGTCGTCATCGACGCCGACATGTTGGCCCGGGAAGTCGTCGCCGGCGGAACCGACGGGCTGGCAGCGGTGGTCGATGTCTTCGGCCCGGCCGTCGTCGGCGCCGACGGTGAGCTCGACCGTCCGGCTCTCGGCGCGCGCGTCTTCGGTGACGAGACCGCCCGGCGACAGCTCGAGCAGATCATCCACCCGCGGGTACGCGCTCGCACCGCCGCCCTGACCGCCGGGGCGCCACCCGACGCCATCGTCGTCAACGACGTCCCGCTGCTGGTCGAGACCGGCCTCGTGCCGACGTACCACCTCGTCGTCGTTGTCGACGCCCAGCCCGCGCTCCGGGTCGACCGGCTCGTGCAGACCCGCGGGATGACCGAGGAGCAGGCCCGCGCCCGGATCGCCGCCCAGGCCGCGGACTCCGAACGGCGCGCGGCCGGCGACGTGGTGATCGACAACAACGGGTCCCTGGCCGAGCTCGACACTCAGGTCGACCGGTTGTGGCACGAGCGCCTCCGGCCGTACGAGAGGAACTTGAGGCTTCGCAGGTCCGCACCGTCCGACGGGACGCTGCGTGTCGTGGCCCCCGATCCGACCTGGCCCACCCAGGCCGCCCGCCTGATCGCCCGGATCGACCACGCCCTCCGCCCGCAGCTCGGCGGGCCCGCCGACGTCTTCCACATCGGGTCCACGGCGGTCCCGGGACTCCCGGCGAAGGACCTCATCGACCTGATGCTGGCCGTTCCGACGCTCGAGCAGGCGGACAAGCTCGCCGACGCTCTGGCCGAGGCCGGCCTGCCGCGCCGGGAGGGGGAGTGGTGGGACAACGCCCGCGGCACCCCCGGGAAGACCTGGCCCAAACGCCTGCACGGCAGCGCCGACCCGGGCCGCCCGGTCAACCTGCACGTCCGCGTCACCGGCTCCCCGGGCTGGCGCTTCGCCCTCCTGACGCGCGACCACCTCCGCGCGAACCCACAAGCGCGCGACGAGTACGCAGCCGCGAAGCGTGACTGGGCCGCTGCCCACTCAGATGTCGACGGGTACGCGGCAGCAAAGGAACCATGGTTCGACAGGGAAGCGCAGGCCGCGCAGGAATGGGCGGAGGCTTTGGACTGGCAGGCCCCAACCGGCGCTTGACGCGTCGCCCTGTGATGCGCCGTCTCGTGATGCGCCGTCTCGTGACGCGCCGCTTCGTGACGTGCCGCTGCTTGATGCGTCGGTTCTGATGCGCCGCCTTCTGACGCCGTGGCTTCTGGTGCCCCAGCTTTGACACGCTGGCGCTGACACGTCCCTTCTCAGCGCCGGCCTTGAACGCCGGATCTGTCCCCGGACCAGCGGCGTTGTCAGCGGCTCAAGTCCGCCCAGGTCGGCCTGCGCGGCGCCTCGGACACGAAGGGGCGCTCGCGGCGGCCCGGTCCACGTCTCGCGTGGTCCCTTCAGATGCGCTCACCGGCATGACGCCGGGGCTGCGATCTCAAACCCGTCCGTGGCGCCGTGTGGTGGTGCCGGAATCGGAGGGGCGGCCGCCGCGAGCGGCCTACCGGACCAGGGTAGGGCCGCCCGCAACCAGGGACAATGCCTGGGGGCGGGACGGAATGTGCACCCTGCGAACACCCGTCGGCCGAGGCCGCGGAAACTTGTCACACCCCCGACGTACGGTTGTCCCCATGGCGCTCGACATCCCACGACTCGACGGCACCTTCAAGGTCGTCAGCGACTACCAGCCGGCCGGTGACCAGCCCACCGCCATCGCCGAGCTGGAGCGCCGGGTGCGCCGGGGCGACCGCCACACGGTCCTTCTCGGCGCCACCGGCACCGGCAAGAGCGCGACCACCGCGTGGCTCATCGAGAAGCTGCAGCGGCCCGCGCTTGTGCTCGCCCCCAACAAGACCCTCTGTGCCCAGCTCGCCAAGGAGTTCCGCGAGCTGATGCCGCACAACGCGGTCGAATACTTCGTCAGCTACTACGACTACTACCAGCCCGAGGCCTACATCGCGCAGACCGACACCTATATCGAGAAGGATTCGTCGGTCAACGAGGAGGTCGAGCGGCTGCGCCACTCCGCGACGATGTCCCTGCTCACCCGGCGTGACGTCGTGGTGGTGGCCACGGTCTCGGCGATCTACGGCCTCGGCACGCCGCAGGAATACCTCGAGCGAGCGGTCAAGGTGAAGGTCGGCCAGGAGGTCGACCGTGACAAGCTGCTGCGCCGCCTCGTCGACATCCAGTATTCGCGCAACGACATGGCCTTCCAACGGGGCACGTTCCGGGTCCGGGGCGACACCCTGGAGATCATCCCGGCGTACGAGGAGCTCGCCGTGCGCGTCGAGCTGTTCGGCGACGAGGTCGAGAAGCTGTACTACCTGCACCCCCTCACCGGGGAGATCGTCCGCGAGGTCGACCAGCTCGTGATCTTCCCGGCGACGCACTACGCGGCCGGCCCGGAGCGCATGGAGCGCGCCATCCGCGACATCGAGGCCGAGCTCGCCGAGCGCCTCGCCGAGCTGGAGCGGCAGGGCAAGCTGCTCGAGGCGCAGCGGCTGCGGATGCGCACGACGTACGACATCGAGATGATGCGCCAGGTCGGCTTCTGCAACGGCATCGAGAACTACTCGATGCACATGGACGGCCGGTCGTACGGTGACCCCGCGTACACGTTGCTCGACTACTTCCCGGACGACTTCATCACCGTCATCGACGAGTCGCACGTGACGATCCCGCAGATCGGTGGCATGTACGAGGGCGACGCCTCCCGCAAGCGCATCCTCATCGAGCACGGCTTCCGGCTCCCGAGCGCCGCCGACAACCGGCCGCTGCGCTTCGACGAGTTCCTGGACCGCGTCGGCCAGATGGTGTTCCTGTCCGCGACCCCCGGCCCGTGGGAGCTGGAGCACGCCCAGGGTGAGTACGTCGAACAGGTCATCCGCCCCACCGGCCTCGTCGACCCGGAAGTCGTCGTGAAGCCCACCAAGGGCCAGATCGACGACCTGATGCACGAGATCAAGGAGCGGACCGAGCGCGACGAGCGCGTCCTGGTCACCACGCTCACCAAGAAGATGGCCGAGGACCTGACCGACTACCTGCTCGAGAACGGCATCCGCGTCCGCTACCTGCACTCCGAGGTCGACACTTTGCGCCGCGTCGAGCTGCTCAAGGAGCTGCGCAAGGGCGATTACGACGTGCTGGTCGGCATCAACCTGCTCCGCGAGGGCCTCGACCTGCCCGAGGTGTCGCTGGTCGCGATCCTGGACGCCGACAAGGAGGGCTTCCTCCGCAGCGGCCGCTCCCTGATCCAGACCATCGGCCGCGCGGCCCGCAACGTCTCCGGCCAGGTCCACATGTACGCGGACAAGATCACCCCGTCGATGCGCGACGCGATCGAGGAGACCGACCGCCGCCGGGCCAAGCAGATCGCCCACAACAAGGCCAACGGCATCAACCCGGAGCCGCTCCGCAAGAAGATCCACGACATCCTCGACGACATCTACCGCGAGGCCGAGGACACCGACACGGCCATCGGCGGCCACGGCCCCGGCGGCCACGTCGTCGGCGGCGCCGGCCGTCAGATGTCGCGCGGCAAGGCCCCGGTCCCGGAAACCCGCTCGAAGGCCCGCGCCGGTTCGGCCCCGGCCCGCGAGGGCATGGCCCGCGCCGAACTGGCCCAGCTGATCCAGGACCTGAACGACCAGATGCTGGCCGCGGCCCGCGAGCTCCAGTTCGAACTGGCGGCCCGCATCCGCGACGAAGTCGCCGAGCTGAAGAAGGAACTGAGAGGCATGGACGTGGCCGGTGTGAAGTAGGCACTCCCCGGGGCCGCCCCTCCGTGCAAGACGCCCTCACCCCCTCTGAGTGGGACGGGCCGCGTTGAGCGTCGGACGGGCCGCGTTCAGCGTCGGACGGGCCGCGTTCAGCGTCGAACGGCCGCTTGTGCGCGGACAGCGCGCTCGGCGCGAGGCGGGTGGCTGCTTCGACGAGCGCCTGGCGGGCGCGCTCTGCGCGGGTCAGCCTGCGTTCCGCGTGGGAACAGCAGGGCTCTGCGTAGGACAAGCCGCGCTCGGCGCGAGGCGGGTGGCTGCTTCGACGAGCGCCTGCCGGGCGCGCTCTGCGCGGGTCAGCCTGCGTTCCGCCGAGGACGGCCGGCCTCTGCGCGGGACAGGCTACGCGGGCTGTCTCGCGCTCCCGGCGGGCCGCGGGCTTGGCCGTGCTGCCGATCGACGGAAAGTGCAGGGAGGCGCGTGCGGGCGAGCGCCCTGCGACATGCCCGGGGGCAGTTCGTGGACTCGCCGTTCCGAGACCGTTTGACCCGCATACGCCGATCCCTCCGGCGCCGCCAGTCGACAACGGCTCAGCCCGCTGTGGTGCGGAACGGCCCGCTGGGTGTGGGTCCACCGCCCTCGACCCCGGGTATGGGTCGACGGTCTCGGCTGATGTGAGGAACGGCGGACGAGTGCGGGCCGACCGGCTTCGGCTGACGTGAGAAACGAGGCCCGAGTGGTGGGTCCACGGCCTCGGCCGCTGGGGCGTAGGTCGGCCGTCACCCGCTAAATCTGTGGGGCCCGGGCTTCGATCTCGCTAGCGTGACCGCCGTGTCTGCGCATAAGGACGTGGCTTGGGTTTCCCTGCCGTTCACCGACGTCGCTGAGCTGGCGGAGCTCGCCGGTCGTTGCCTCGCCGTCGACGGCGGGTTGCCGCTCGTCGCGGACCACGGGTTCTTGCGGGGACGGTGGACGGGCGAGGCGGTACGGGGCCTGCAGGTCAGAGACTCCGACGGCCGCCTGGTGGCCGCCGGTGCCCTCCGGCCGGCTCGGGGCGACGGGCCAACCTGGGCGCACGGTGCGATCTTCGTGGGGCTCGTGGATCCCGATCGCCGGTCGGCGGGCGTGGGCGGCCGGCTGCTCGGGTGGGGGTTGACCGAGGGGCGCCGGCTCGGCGGTCAGGTCACGGTCGAGACCGAGTCGTTGACGGGTACGTCGGCACGGCTGTTCGCCGATCATGGGCTGCGCCAGGTGTTCGCCGAGGATGTCATGCGCATCGACTTGGCTGGCGGCGTACCCGAAAGGGGGTGGGCCGAGGGGACTCGCCTGGCCGAATGGTCCGCGGAGACCGTGGGGCGCTTCTTTCGGGTTTATGAGGCTTCGTTCCGTGATCGGCCGGGGTTCCCGGGGTGGACGCAGGAGGAGTGGGCGGCCGGGGTGGTCGACGAGGATTTCCGGCCGGGCTGGTCGCTGCTTGCTTCGGTGCCCGGCGCCGGCGATGCCGGGTTCGTGACGGCCGCCGTCGGGTGGATCGTGCAGGTCGGTGTGGTGCCGGCGGCCCGCGGGTGGGGGCTCGGCGGCGCGTTGGTGTGCGAAGCGCTGCGGCGGATGCGGCGCGACGGCGAGGCTGAGGCCTGGCTCGACGTGAATGTCGATAATCCGGCTGTGGAGCTGTACCGCCGGCTGGGATTTGAGCATCGCGGGCGGCGGGCCCGCTTCGCATTGAGGTGACATGTCCCGGCCAGACGGGCGGCGGGCCCGCTTCGCATTGAGGTGACATGTCCCGGTGAGAGATGAGGCTAGCCTCCTAGGATGATCAAGGGGATGTGCGCAGGCGGGCCTTGTCCTGTGGCAAATGCGCCCCGGGAATGCGAAGAATCAACGGCGGCCGAGGACGTGTCTCGGCCCGTTGCGAAGCATCGATGGGGGCGCCCCGGCTGGTTGCGGAAGATCAATGGGCTTCGCGTGCCCGATGTCCTCCTCTTGAACGCCGCCAGGCGAGAGTATGGACACGATTCTCCGGGTCGATGTGTCACTCACCCCCGGCATGGGACACAATGGCTCGCGTAGGAGGGGAGTATTCCTCTGCGCCGGTCTCGTCAGCACGGTCTGCGTCCCTCGGGGCGCGCCCGGGGCCGGTGGTTCTCGCTTGCCGTGGCTTCGGCGGGAGATGAGCCTGGTTGTTCGGGAGGTGTCCGCTCAGCGCGGGATCACCCGGGCAATGGGGGTCGTTTCGCCGGGTGCGGGGTTTGCGGCGGGGGCGGAAGAGACCTCCGACAGCCGTACGTCGCTGCTTCGGCGCCTTGAGCCGGGGCGGCGATGAACCGTGTCTGCCGGAGGTCCTCGTTGAACGTGCATGCCTGGGTCTGGTTCGCCACCCTCGGTGCCCTCGTCGTCATGCTCGCCGTCGATCTGCTGATCGTCGGGCGGCGGCCGCACGAGCCGTCGATGCGGGAGGCCGGCACGTGGGTCGCGTTCTACGTCGGCCTCGCGTTGCTGTTCGGGGCCGGGCTGGGGCTGGTCGCCGGGTGGACGCCCGCGGGGGAGTTCTACACCGGGTGGCTCACCGAGTATTCGCTGAGCGTCGACAACCTGTTCGTCTTCATGATCATTATGGCGCGGTTCAACGTGCCGCGGCAGTTCCAGCAGAAGGTGCTGCTGATCGGCATCGTGCTGGCGCTGCTCATGCGGGGCGCGTTCATCGCCGCCGGCGCCGCGCTCATCCAGCAGTTCTCGTGGGTGTTCTACATCTTCGGCGCGTTCCTGGTGTACACCGCGATCACCCTGCTGCGCGGCGGTGACGGCGAGGAGGAGTTCAAGGAGAACATCCTGATCCGCTGGGCGAAGCGGATCTTCCCGGTCTCCAGCTCCTTCGACAGCGGGCGGATGACGGTCGTCACCGAGACCGGCCGGCGGCTGTTCACGCCGATGCTCATCGTCATGATCGCCATCGGCACCACCGACCTCATCTTCGCGCTCGACTCGATCCCGGCGATCTTCGGCATCACGAAGGAGCCGTACCTGGTCTTCACCGCCAACGTCTTCGCCCTGATGGGTCTGCGCCAGCTGTACTTCCTGCTCGGCGGCCTGCTGGAGCGCCTGGTCTACCTCAACATCGGGCTGGCGTTCGTGCTGGCCTTCATCGGCGTGAAGCTGTTCCTCGAGGCGCTGCACACCAACTCACTGGGTTTCATCAACGGCGGCCACGGCGTGCACTGGGCGCCGGAGATCCCGATCTGGCTGTCGCTGCTGGTCATCCTCGGCACCCTCGGCGTCGCCACGGCCGCGAGCCTCGCGAAGTCGTCGCGCGACCGCAAGAAGGAACTGCTGGACACCGCGGCCTGACAGCCACGAGAGCGCCGAAGCCGGGAGAAGGCAAGAGGGGCCACGCGGGGCGCGGAAGCGGGGGAGGCGCGAGGGGCAGCGGCGGCCCGGGAGGCCTGGCAGCCCGAGAGGCTGCGGCGGCCCGGGAGGCCTGGCAGCCCGAGAGGCTGCGGCGGCCCGGGAGGCGCGCCAGGGCGCCGGCTGCCAGGCAGGGGCGGCATGGGATCCGGAGAGCCGGCAAGGGCCGTCGGCCCGGGACATGCGCGAGCCCGCGACCGGCAGGCGGGCGGGGCCCGCGTCCGGGAGACGCCTGAGACCCGCGAAGTGCCCAACGCCGGGGCGAGGCGCGAAGACCGCAAGATCCGCCAGTTGTGCGCTGCGGGGCGTGCGCCAGGTGGCCCGGCGGGCCCGGGGGCACCCCGGTGGCCTGGGAGACGCGCGAGGCCCGCGTCCACCTCGCGGTGGGCGTGGGCCTCTGTCACGACCGTTTGCGGGTACGGCGCTGAGCACCGTACCCGCGACGGGTTACTGCTGGTGCTTGCGCCGCGCCGCAGCGCGGCCTCGGGTCTGCTGGTCGAGCACGACCTTGCGGATCCGGACGGCGGCGGGGGTGACCTCGACGCATTCGTCCTCGCGGCAGAACTCGAGGGCCTGCTCCAGCGACAGCTTGCGCGGCGGGATCAGCTTCTCGGTCTCGTCGGCGGTCGACGAGCGCATGTTCGTGAGCTTCTTCTCCTTGGTGATGTTGACGTCCATGTCGTCCTGGCGGCTGTTCTCGCCGACGATCATGCCCTCGTACACCTCGGTGGTGGGCTCCACGAAGAGCTGGCCGCGCTCCTGCAGGTTGGTCATGGCGAAGGCGGTGACCACGCCGGCGCGGTCGGCGACCAGCGAGCCGTTCTGGCGCGTACGCAGCTCGCCGAACCACGGCTCGTAGTCCTCGAACAGGTGGTGCATGATGCCGGTGCCGCGGGTCTCGGTGAGGAACTCCGTACGGAATCCGATGAGGCCGCGGGCGGGCACCAGCCACTCCATGCGCAGCCAGCCGGTGCCGTGGTTGATCAGCTCTTCCATCCGGCCCTTGCGGGTGGAGAGGAGCTGGGTGATCGCGCCCATGTACTCGTCCGGGGCGTCGATCGTGAGGCGCTCGACCGGCTCGTGCAGCTTGCCGTCGATCGTCTTGGTGACCACCTGAGGCTTGCCGACGGTCAGCTCGTACGACTCGCGCCGCATCTGCTCGACCAGGATGGCGAGGGCCAGCTCACCGCGGCCCTGGACCTCCCAGGCGTCCGGGCGGTCGGTCGGGAGGACCCGCAGCGAGACGTTGCCGACCAGCTCCTTGTCGAGCCGGTCCTTGACCATGCGCGCGGTGACCTTGGCGCCCTTGACCCGGCCGACCAGCGGCGAGGTGTTGGTGCCGATGACCATGGAGATGGCGGGCTCGTCGACCTGGATGAGCGGCAGCGGGATCGGGTTCTCCGCGTCCGCGAGCGTCTCACCGATCATGATCTCGGCGATGCCGGCGACCGCCATGATGTCGCCCGGGCCGGCGCTCTCGGCGGGCTTGCGGTCCAGGCCCTCGGTGATCAGCAGCTCGGAGATGCGCACGTTGCTGATCGTGCCGTCGGTCTTGCACCACGCGACGGTCTGGCCCTTGCGGATGGTGCCCTCGTGCACCCGGCACAGGGCGAGACGGCCGAGGAACGGGGAGGCGTCGAGGTTGACGACGTGCGCCTGCAGCGGCGCGCCCTCGGTGTAGGTCGGGGCCGGGATGGTGTCGAGGATCGTGCTGAACAGCACCTCGAGGTTGGTGCTGTCGTCGGGGACGGTGCCGTCCTTGGGCTGGTTCAGCGACGCGATGCCGTCCCGGGCGCAGGCGTAGACGATCGGGAACTCGATCTGGTGCTCGTCGGCGTCGAGGTCGAGGAAGAGCTCGTACGTCTCGTCGACGACCTCCTTGATCCGGGCGTCGGGCCGGTCCACCTTGTTGATCACCAGGATGATCGGCAGCTTGGCCTGCAGGGCCTTGCGGAGCACGAAGCGCGTCTGCGGCAGCGGGCCCTCGGAGGCGTCGACGAGCAGGACGACGCCGTCGACCATGGTGAGGCCGCGCTCGACCTCACCGCCGAAGTCGGCGTGGCCGGGGGTGTCGATGATGTTGATGGTGACGGGCTCGCCGTCGGCGGGGCGGTAGCTGATCGCCGTGTTCTTGGCGAGGATCGTGATGCCCTTCTCCCGCTCCAGGTCCATGGAGTCCATGACGCGGTCGGCCATCTCGCCCCGCGCGTGGGACTGGCTGCCCTGGCGCAGCATGGCGTCGACCAGGGTGGTTTTGCCATGGTCCACGTGGGCGATGATGGCGACGTTGCGTAGGTCGGTGCGGGTCTGCATGCACCCATTGTCCCCGGTCTGCGTTGCTGGTGCCGTCCGGGGTGTGGACACCGGAACCGGTTGCGACGCCCGTCACGTACGTCCGTTTTGCCGGGCAGCGCCGGGCTCCGGCCGCTGTTAGCGTGCGTGGATCATCGGGCGACCGCGGGAGGCTCCGTCGATGCAACGCAGGCTCCGGTGGCTCGCCGCCGCGCTGGCAGGAACGATCGTCGTGGCCGGCTGCGGCCTGGGCGGCGGCGGGGGAGACGAGCCCAGCGCGCTCACCGGCGTGGTGGCGTCCGATCCGATGGTGGAGGAGACCGGCTCGGTGCCGGAGACGGCCGAGCCCGAGCCCACGACGCCGTCGCCGTCGCCGACCACCCGCAAGCCGAAGCCCAAGCCGAGCCGGACCAAGCCGACGCCGACCGAGGACCCGAACAACTTCCAGCTACCCGCGTGCGCCACCCGGGAGGGCAAGGCGGTCTCCAAGGCCAAGGCCAAGTCGGCCCTGCTGGCCGCGGCGGGCAGGACCTACTGGCCGACGTCGGCGCCGAAGCTGAAGCTGCCGGCCCGCCTGGTGCTGGCCACGGCCTGGCACGAGAGCGGCTGGCAGTCGAACATCGTCAACTGCGACGGCGGGCGTGGGCTGATGCAGGTGATGCCGGACACCGAGGCGTTCGTGAACCAGCGCTTCGGCCAGTCGTTCGACAGCCACGACTACCGGCAGAACTCGGTGCTCGGCGCCAACTACCTCGCCTGGCTCACGAAGGTCTTCGGCGACGCCTATTTCAAGGGCAGCTACGACCTCAGCGCCGGCAAGTGCGAGACCCATTCCAGCAGGTGCCTGCTGAACATGGTCATCGCCGGCTACAACGTGGGTCGCGGTGGGGTCGATGCCGCGTACGCGGACAAGCAGCTTCCGAACCCGGGGTATGTGGACGTGGTGCGGTCGCTGATGAAGTCGTGTTACTGCGACAAGTATTGAGCCGGGGTGGCCGACTCCCGCGGGCCCGGGGACCGGGCGGGTGACCGGGTCGGCGGGGCGGGTCACGGCCGAGCTATCATGGCCGGTGGAACCCGAGACTGTGCCCGCCGGCTGCTCACCCCATGGCGTTTTGACCCGTGAACGAGCCCGGTAGTAAAGTCTCGGGGTTGTCGTGCGTTGATGATGCTGGCGAGCTCCTGACTTCGGCCCGTGCAGCACACACTAAGGAGCTTTTGCGCAATGCCGCCCAAGAAGAAGACCCATGAGGTGACCCTCGCGCTTGAGGCGGGTAACGCCGCGATGGTGGACCTCGGTAAGATGCTCGGCCCGACCGGCGCCAACATGCGCGCCGTCAAGGTGGAGTACGACGAGGCGACGGCGAAGAACCGTGGCGAGATCATCCCCGTCATCGTCAGCGTCTTCGAGGACCGCAGCCACCAGCTCACCTACAAGACGCCGCCGACGAGCTTCCTGATCCGCAAGGCTCTGGGCATCCAGTCGGGCGCGTCCAACCCGCTGACCCAGACGGTGGGCACGCTCAGCAGCGAGCAGATCCGCTCGATCGCCGAGCGCAAGCTCCCCGACCTGAACGCCAACGACCTCGAGTCGGCCGTCAAGGTCGTCGCCGGCACCGCGCGCTCGATGGGCGTCAAGGTCGCCGAGTAATCTCGCTCCGGCGAGATCGCGGACCTGGGCACGGTCGCTCCGGCGTCCGGATCTCGGTGCGCGAGGCCGTGAGGTGACGGGCCGCGCGGTTGCGAGGCTCGAGGGTTCACCCGCGCCATGAGTTACACGAAACGGCAGGCCAGACGGCCTGCCGTTTTGTTTATGGCGGTGCGTGCGGGCTACGGCGCCTTGCCGGCGATGACCTCGTCGATGAGCCCGTACTCCTGCGCCTCCGCCGCCGACAGCACGCGCCCCGCCGACAGGTCGTCTTCGATCCGGCTGCGCGTCTGGCCGGTCACCTCGACCAGCCGCAGCACCACTTCCTCCAGCTCCCGCAGGTGCTGCCCGGCCGCCGCCGCGACTTCGTCGGCCGTACCCATGACGCCCGCCGCCCGGGGCTCCGTCATCCGGAAGCGGGCGTGCCGGTAGGCCGAGCGTTTCGTCGCCGCGGCCAGCACCGCGAGAACCGCGCCGCCCGCCTCCGAGGTGACCACGGCGTGCACGGGGGCCGCCATCGCGTCGATCACATCGATGACCGCGTGCGCCGCGTTGAGCTCACCGCCGCCGCTGGCGACGTGCAGCTGGACCGGCTCCGCGCCGGCCGCCTCGAGGGTGAGCAGGGCCGCCGCGATGCCGGAGGCCGCCTGCGCGGTGAGCGGGCCGCGGACCATCACGATGCGCTGGTCGAAGAGGCGCTCCTCGAGCCAGCCGGGAATCTGCGGGCCCGCGCCGCCGGGCATGGCGTCGGGCCACGGGCCGGGGGTGCGCCACGGTTCGGGGGAGGGCTGGGACGGTTGCCAGCGCAGCGGGTCGTGGCGCAGATCCATCGTGGCCTCCGGGGGCTCGAGGGGTGCCGCCGAGTCTAGGCGCGCCCGGACCTCCCGCCGGACCCTTTCCGCCCAGGGCGGACAAGCCCGGACCGCCCGCCGGGCCCCTTCGCCGAGGGAGAAGTCGGGGCAGAAGCCGGAGGAGGAGCCGAGGGGGAACAAGCCCAGGCCGGTCAACCGGCACCCGAGAATGGACCGCATCGCGTAGCCGATCGGTTGCATGGCGTACGGGGAAGCTTTCGCCGGAGCCGTCGCCGCCCCTAGGGTGGGTGTGACGGCCGGCACAGGCAACCAGGGAGTGGGCATGTCCGAGACGCTGCACCTCGACCCCGCGACGACGGCGATCGTCCTCATCGAGTTCCAGAACGAGTTCACCTCGGAGGGCGGTGTGCTGCACGCGGCGGTCGCGCCGGTGATGGAGAAGACGGGGATGCTCGCCCACACGGTCGCGCTCGTCGACGCCGCGCGTGCCGCCGGGGTGACGATCATGCATGCGCCGATCACCTTCGCGCCCGGGTACACCGAGCTGTCGCGGCATCCGTACGGGATCCTCAAGGGCGTCGTCGACGGCAACGCGTTCGTGAAGGGCACCTGGGGGGCCGCGATCGTCGACGACCTCACACCCGAGGAGGGCGACATCCTCATCGAGGGCAAGCGGGGCCTGGACACGTTCGCCAGCACGAACCTCGACTTCATCCTGCGCAGCCGCGGCATCCAGACCGTGATCCTGGCGGGGTTCCTGACGAACTGCTGCGTCGAGTCCACGATGCGCAGCGCGTACGAGAACGGCTACCGGGTCATCACGCTGACCGACTGTGTCGCGGCCACCTCGGCCGAGGAGCACGACAACGCGATCGCGTACGACTATCCGATGTTCTCCCTGCCCACCGAGGCTGCCACCATCCGGAATGCGCTGACCGGTAGCTGAGTCACCAGCCGCGGGCGCGCCACTCCGCCAGATGGGGGCGCTCCCTGCCCAGCGTGGAGTCCTTGCCGTGGCCCGGGTAGAACCACGTGTCGTCCGGCAGCCGGTCGAACAGCTTGGTCTCGACGTCGGTGATCAGCGACTCGAAGTTCTTCTTGTTGCCGCGGGTGTTGCCGACGCCGCCGGGGAAGAGGCTGTCGCCGGTGAACAGGTGGGCGATGCCGGCCGGCTCGCGGTAGAGGAGCACGATGCTGCCCGGTGTGTGGCCGACGACGTGGATCACCTCGAGCGTGCAGTCGCCGACCGCGATGGTGTCGCCGTCGCGGACCGTGTCGGTGACCACGGGGATGCCGTCCGCGTCGTCGGCGCCCGCGATCGAGCGGGCCCCTGTGGCCTTGACCACCTCGGACAGGGCGGCGTGGTGGTCGCCGTGCTGGTGGGTGGTCACCACCGCCGACAGGCCGCCGTCGCCGATGAGGTCGAGCAGGGTGCCGGCGTCGTTCGCGGCGTCGATGAGGACCTGGGTGCCGTCGGACGCGCAGCGCAGCAGGTAGGCGTTGTTGTCCATCGGGCCGACCGACACCTTCGTCACGGTCAGGCCGTGGAGCTCGCGGACGGCCGGGGCGGAACCCCGGCTCACGTCTCCGGTGTACGTCATCGTCACTTCCACTTCGGGGGAGTCGGCAGTCCGCCGTCGGGGGACACCGTGAGGTCGGAGCCGTCGGTGCGGCCGGCGAGCCACGAGGCGATGGAACGGGTGGGGCCGCCGATCGTCGGGGTGCCGTCGGTGACCGTACCGATGGACAGCGAATGGTCCAGGCCGTGCGGGCGCAGCACCAGCGCGGGTGCGTCCTTGCCGGCGCCGGCGACGATCTCGCGGAGCAGGCGCAGCGCGAACGCGTCCGACCAGTCCTCCGGGGTGTAGCCGCGGCCGAGGTCGACGTGGTGCACCTCGACCTCGCGCAGCCGGGCCCACGGCACCACCGCGGCGGACTGTCCGGTCGCGGCCAGGTGGAACGTCCAGGCCTCGGCGGGCATCGCCGCGGCCGCGTCGGCGAACCGTTCGTGCGAGTCGCGCAGGTCCGCGATCTGCTCGTCCAGGGGACGCCGGCAGCCGGCCTCGATGCCCTCGGCGCGGGCGGTCGGGGTCGCGTACGCGGGTGTCTCCACGCCGGTGCGGGCCCAGGTCAGCAGGTTGGTGTAGGCGTCGGCGTTGCGGGCCACGTGGGTCAGGACGTGACCGATCGTCCAGCCCGGCAGCCGGGAGGGCGCGGTCTCCGCGCCGGGCTCCAGCCCTTCGGCCGTACGGATCAGGCGTTCCGTCGCCTGGTCGACATCGGTCATGAGCACCAGCGGATCGATCGTCACGCCCTCGACCCTAGTGGGTGCCCGGTGCGGCGGTGGACCGGAATTCGCTTCCCCTGGCGGTGACGCCGCTCGTACGGTCTGTGCAACACGTCGACAGGACCTGCGAGGAGGTTGGGTGTCCATGTCTGACCTGTCCGCGCTGGGCTGGGACGCAACGCTGGCTTCCGCGTACCGGTGCTTCGATCGTTCCGACGCGACGGCCGGCCGCGTCCTGCGCGCCGACCGCGGCGTCTGCACCGTGCTCGCCGCCGACGGTGTGCACCGGGCGAGTTTGTCCGGCACCGTTCTGCTCGGCGCCGCGGGCGACCCGGCGAACCTTCCGTGCGCCGGCGACTGGGTGGTGCTGAGGCGCTGGCCGGATCGCCGGACGACGGTCGAGGTCGTGCTGCCGCGGCGCACCGCGCTGATCCGCCGTACCGCCGACAAGGACTCCACCGGCCAGGTGCTGGCCGCCAACATGGACACCGTTGCGGTCGTCGAGCCGATGCATCCCGAACCCGACGCGGCCCGGGTCGAACGCCTTCTCGCCCTCGCGTGGGAGTCCGGCGCGCGGCCGGTGGTCCTGCTGACGAAGAGCGACACCGCACGGGTCCCGCAAGCGGTCGCGCGCCAGCTCGGTGAGCTTGCGCCGAAGGTACGGGTCCACGCGATCAGCGTTCACGAGGGGCTGGGGCTCGACGAGGTGCGGGACCTGGTCACGCCCGGCCGGACCCTGGCCCTCCTGGGCCGGTCCGGGGCGGGCAAGTCGACGCTGGTCAACGCGTTGGCGGGCACGGACGTGATGCCCGTACAGGAGATTCGCAACGTCGACGGCAAGGGCCGGCACACGACCGCGTACCGGAGTCTCGTCCTCGTTCCCGGAGGCGGCGCCGTGCTGGACACGCCCGGCATCCGCGGGGTGGGTCTGCTGGACACCGGTGAGGGACTCGAGCGAGCGTTCGCCGACGTGGCCGGCCTGGCCACGCAGTGCCGGTTCGGTGATTGCCGTCACGACGGCGAGCCTGGCTGCGCGGTGGAAGCGGCGCTCGCCGACGGTTCCCTGCTGCCGCGACGGCTCGAGAGCTGGCGAAAGCTGCACCGCGAGGTCGCCGTGGAGAGCGGCCGGCGGGCCGCGCGGCTGGCCGGGGCGGCCGGGCCGGGCAGGCGCAGACCGCGGCGGTGACGGCCGGCTCTGGCAGAATGCACCGGTGCCCGCGGTAGAGGAACAGGTCGTCGCCGACCAGCCCGATCTCGTCGAGCCCGCAACGCCGCGGCCTCGCGACCGCCGTGGGCTCTGGGGGCTGCTGAGCTACCTGGCCCTCGCCGTGCTGGTGACCGTCCAGCTCTGGGCGGACCCGAGCGGGCGGGTGCTGTCGTCGAACGACGACGACCACGGCTTCTTCATGGTGCTGCTCACGCACGGCGAGCGGGTCGTGTTCCACGGGCAGAACCCGTTCTTCACCGACCGCTTCAACGTCCCCGACGGCGTCAACATGATGGCGCAGACGTCGGTGCTGGCGCTGAGCCTGCCGCTCGCCCCGGTCACGCATTTCCTCGGCGTCGGGGTCACGGTCGTCCTGCTGATCACTCTCGGGCTGGCCGGAACGGCGTGGGCCTGGTGGTGGGTGCTGTCGCGGCATCTCGTCCGCAGCCGTCGCGCCGCCTGGCTCGGCGGGCTGTGGTGCGGGTTCGCCCCGGCGATGGTGTCGCACGCCAGCGGGCACGTGAACTTCGTCGCGCAGTTCGTCGTGCCGTTCATCGTCTGGCAGGTGTTACGGCTGCGAGAGCCTGGCCGGGCCGTACGCGGCGGGCTGATCCTGGCGCTGCTCATCGTGCTGCAGGTGTTCATCAACGAGGAGAGCCTGCTCTTCACCGCACTCACCCTGTTCGTCTTCGTGGTGGCGTACGCGTGTTTCGACTTCGCCGCGGCCCGGCAGGTGGCCCGCCGGTTCGGGGCGGGGCTGGCGGTGGCGGCCGGGGCCTCGCTGGTGCTGCTCGCGTACCCGCTGTGGTGGCAGTTCGCCGGGCCGCAGAGCTATCACGGGCAGCCGTTCGAGCCGGGCAAGTTCGTCACCGATCTGGTGTCACTGGGCGCGTACGCCCGCCAGTCGCTCGCGGGCAACGCGGCCCTCGCCCGGGCGCTGACTGTGAGCCCCACGGAGGAGAACACCTTCTGGGGCGTACCGATGCTGGTGATGCTGGTGGTCGCCATGCGGATGCTGTGGCGTGACACGGCCGCGCGCGCCGCCTTCGTCGCCGGCGTGGTGCTGCTGCTCATGTCGATGGGGCCGGAGCTGCGCGTCGCCGGGCACGACACCGGGATCCCGCTGCCGTTCGCGCTGATCGCACACGTGCCCGTGATCGACCTGGTCAGCGTCACCCGGTTCGCGATGGTGCCCGCCACGATCATCGGCGTGCTGATCGCGCTGGCCGCCGACCGGGCCGGGCTGCTGCCGCACCGGCGGCGGGTGGCGTTCTGGGCCGGCATGGCGCTCGCCGTCGTGCCCGTGCTGCCCAAGCCCCTGCCGACCGTCGAGGCCGCGCCGCTGCCGCCGTTCATCGCGCAGCGGATGTGGGAGCCGTACGTGCCGGCCGACCGCACGCTGGTGACCGTGCCGATGCCCGAGGTGACCACCGGGCGTACGGGCATGCGGTGGTTCGCCCTGTCCGGGCAGGGATACAAGACGCCGCGGGGTTACTTCATGGGGCCGGCGAACCCGCCGGGGAACCGGACCGGGTCGTGGAACGCGGCGCCCCGGCCTACCTCGGACCTGTTGCGCCTCGCGGGGGCGTACGGTCGGATGCCGGTGCTGACGGACACCGACCGGCGGGCCGCGACCGCCGACCTGACCTACTGGCGGGCCGCGGTCGTCGTGCTGACACCCGACGCGCCGAACCACGACCTGCTGGAGACGATCGTCACCAACCTGCTCGGACGTGCCCCGCAGCAGGTCGGAGGCGTGGCGATGTGGGACGTCCGGGATATCGTTCACCCCGCCGGGTGACGGGAATGACCGCCCTCGCGGGGGCGCTGTACCTCGGCGGGCCCAAACTTGTCGTACCCCGCGGCTAGGGTGGCGGCGCCCATCGACTCGGACCGTAAACCGTAACGGAGTGGCTGGCTGTGGCCGACCGACTGATCATCCGCGGCGCGCGGGAGCACAACCTGCGCGACGTCAACCTCGACCTGCCCCGCGACGCCATGATCGTGTTCACCGGGCTCAGCGGCTCGGGCAAGTCCAGCCTCGCCTTCGACACGATCTTCGCCGAGGGGCAGCGGCGCTACGTCGAGTCGCTGTCGTCGTACGCGCGGCAGTTCCTCGGCCAGATGGACAAGCCCGACGTCGACTTCATCGAGGGCCTGTCCCCGGCCGTCTCGATCGACCAGAAGTCGACCTCGCGCAACCCCCGCTCGACCGTCGGCACGATCACCGAGGTGTACGACTACCTCCGCCTGCTGTTCGCGCGCACCGGCATCCCGCACTGCCCGGTCTGCGGCGAGCGGATCAGCAAGCAGAGCCCCCAGCAGATCGTCGACCGGGTCCTCGCGATGCCGGAGGGCACCCGGTTCATGGTCCTCGCCCCGGTCGTGCGCGGCCGCAAGGGTGAGTACGTCGACCTCTTCGCCGAGCTGCAGGCCAAGGGCTACGCCCGGGCCCGGGTCGACGGCGTGGTGCACCCGCTCTCCGAGCCGCCGAAGCTCAAGAAGCAGGAGAAGCACACCATCGAGGTGGTCGTCGACCGGCTCAGCGTCAAGGCGAGCAGCAAGCAGCGCCTGACCGACTCCGTCGAGGCCACCCTGGCCCTGTCCGGCGGCATCGTGCTGCTCGACTTCGTGGACCTGCCCGAGGACGACCCCGGCCGCGAGCGGCGGTTCTCCGAGCACCTCGCCTGCCCCAACGACCACCCGCTCGCCATCGAGGACCTCGAGCCCCGGGTGTTCTCCTTCAACGCGCCCTACGGCGCCTGCCCGGAGTGCACCGGCCTGGGCACCAAGAAGGAGGTCGACCCCGAGCTGATCATCCCGGACGAGGAGCGCAGCCTGCGCGAGGGCGCCGTCCAGCCGTGGTCCGGCGGCTCGACCCTGGAGTATTTCCTGCGCCTGCTGGAGGCCCTCGGCAAGGCGGAGGGTTTCAGCGTCGACACCCCGTGGCGGGCGCTGCCCAGCCGCGCGCAGAAGACGATCCTGTACGGCTCCGAGGACCAGGTCCACGTCCGCTACCGAAACAAGTACGGCCGCGAGCGCTCCTACTACACCGGCTTCGAGGGCGTGGTGCAGTGGATCGAGCGCCGGCACAACGACACCGAGAGCGACTGGTCGCGCGACAAGTACGAGGGCTACATGCGCGACATCCCGTGCCCGACCTGCGGTGGCGCGCGGCTCAAGCCCGAGGTGCTGGCCGTCACGATCTCGGGCAAGAGCATCGCCGAGGTCTGCAACCTGTCGGTGGGCGAGTGCGCGGAGCTGCTCGCCGGGCTGGAGCTCGACGACCGGCAGAAGATGATCGCCGAGCGGGTGCTCAAGGAGATCAACGCCCGGCTGCGCTTCCTCGTCGACGTCGGCCTGGACTACCTGTCGCTCGACCGCGGCGCCGGCACCCTCTCCGGCGGCGAGGCCCAGCGCATCCGCCTCGCCACGCAGATCGGCTCCGGCCTGGTCGGCGTGCTGTACGTGCTGGACGAGCCGTCGATCGGCCTGCACCAGCGGGACAACCACCGGCTGATCGAGACGCTGGTCCGGCTCAAGAACCTCGGCAACACGCTGATCGTCGTCGAGCACGACGAGGACACCATCCGCACCGCCGACTGGATCGTCGACATCGGCCCCGGCGCCGGCGAGCACGGCGGCCAGATCGTGCACAGCGGGTCGGTCAAGGGGCTGCTGGCCAACAAGCAGTCGCCCACGGGGGCGTACCTGTCGGGCCGCAAGAAGATCCCGACGCCGGCCACCCGCCGGCCGCAGACGCCCGGCCGCGAGCTGGTGGTGCAGGGCGCCCGCGAGCACAACCTGCGCAACCTGACGGTGAACTTCCCGCTCGGGCAGTTCATCGCGGTCACCGGGGTCAGCGGCTCCGGCAAGTCCACGCTGGTCAACGACATCCTTTACACCGTGCTGGCCAACCAGATCAACGGCGCCCGGATGGTCCCCGGCCGGCACACCCGCATCACCGGCCTCGAGCACGTCGACAAGGTGGTCGGCGTCGACCAGTCGCCGATCGGGCGCACCCCGCGCTCCAACCCCGCTACCTACACCGGGGTCTTCGACAACATCCGCAAGCTGTTCGCGGAGACCACCGAGGCGAAGGTCCGCGGGTACGGCCCCGGCCGGTTCTCGTTCAACGTCAAGGGCGGCCGCTGCGAGAACTGCTCCGGCGACGGCACGATCAAGATCGAGATGAACTTCCTGCCCGACGTGTACGTCCCCTGCGAGGTCTGCAAGGGCGCCCGCTACAACCGCGAGACGCTCGAGGTGCACTACAAGGGCAAGACCATCTCCGAGGTGCTGGAGATGCCGATCGAGGAGGCCGCGGACTTCTTCTCCGCCATCCCCGCGATCCACCGCCACCTGCGCACGCTGGTCGACGTGGGCCTGGGCTACGTACGCCTCGGCCAGCCCGCGCCGACCCTCTCCGGCGGCGAGGCCCAGCGCGTCAAGCTCGCCTCCGAGCTGCAGAAGCGCTCCACCGGCCGCACCGTGTACGTCCTCGACGAGCCCACCACGGGCCTGCACTTCGAGGACATCCGCAAGCTGCTGCTCGTCCTCAACGGCCTGGTCGACAAGGGCAACACCGTCATCACCATCGAGCACAACCTCGACGTGATCAAGACGGCCGACTGGCTCATCGACATGGGCCCCGAGGGCGGCAGCAAGGGTGGCCTGGTGCTCGCGACCGGCACGCCGGAGGAACTGGCGGAGGTCGCGGAAAGCCACACCGGCCAGTTCCTGCGGCCCATGCTGGGGCTCACCGGGAAACCGGCGGGCGCGGATGCCGCCGTCGCACGCGCGGCGAAGGCGAACGGGACCGCGAAGGCGGCGGTGAAGCCCCGGGCCTCCCGGGCGCGGGCCAAGGCGGCGGTGTAGAAACCTACCGTCACAGGTAACTCACAGCTACCGCGTCGGTCGCCGGTTGTGCTGCGGAAACGGTTCGGTGCTGCCATGCGGCGGGGGCGAACCGCTGGAAATCGGCAGTTCCGCGCCGACAATTTCCTCCTGCGCCCATGAACCACATCCGAGGGCCGCGCGTATGTAGATGCGACGCCGCGTGACGCAAGCGCGCGGACCAGGGCACGTGGAAGGGTTTGGCGAAGACATGACTGACGTGCAGACGAGGCCCGACGCCGAGACCACGGGCACCGACGAGCCGGCTGTCGCCGCGGGCGCGGTCGCCTCTCGGCGCGTCGTACTCGCAGGGGCCGGGGCACTCGGCGCCGGGTGCCTCCTCGCCGCTTGCGGTACGGACACCAGCGGCGGCGCCAACGGCGCGAACGGCGGCGACTTCACCAACGACCCCGTCCCGGCGGGGAGTGCCGGCGCGGACGCGGGCGGCACCGGTTCGACCGGCAAGGGTTCGTCCGGCGGCGGGAAGACGCTCGTGGCGGCCGCGGACGTGCCGGAGGGCGGCGGCGTGATCAAGGGCGACTACGTGATCACCCAGCCGCAGAAGGGCCTCTACAAGGCGTTCAGCAAGATCTGTACGCACCAGGGCTGCCCGGTGAGCAAGGTCGACGGCCGTGTCATCACCTGCCCCTGCCACAACAGCACTTTCTCCATCGTGGACGGATCCCCGACCGGCGGCCCGGCGAAGAAGCCCCTGCCGCAGACGGAGGTCAAGCTGGACGGCGACGACATCGTCGCCGCCTGAGAGCGGGGGACCGGCCCGTGGTGGCCACCGCGGCGAGCGCGCCGCGGCCGCCACACCCCTGCCGGCACCGGCCGGTCCCTGTTCGTCCCGGCCGGAGGCCCGACGCCGTGGCGGCGGCAACGGACCTCCGGTCGGGTAATCATGTCAGGGGTCCGCACTAGGGTGGAATCGTGCCTGACCCGTCCAGCTACCGCCCGGCGCCCGGGACCATTCCGGACGCCCCGGGCGTCTACCGCTTCCGTGATCCGAGCGGCCGCGTCATCTACGTCGGCAAGGCCAAGAGCCTGCGCAACCGGCTGAATTCCTACTTCGCCGACACGTGGGGCCTGCACCCGCGCACGCAGCAGATGGTCACCACCGCGGCCGGCGTCGACTGGGTCACGGTCGGCAGCGAGGTCGAGGCGCTGCAGCTCGAGTTCCTGTGGATCAAGGAGTTCGATCCGCGGTTCAACGTCAAGTACCGCGACGACAAGTCGTACCCGTTCCTCGCCGTGACCCTCAACGAGGAGTTCCCCCGGCTGCAGGTCATGCGGGGCGCCAAGCGCAAGGGCGTGCGCTACTTCGGGCCGTACAGTCATGCCTGGGCGATCCGGGAGACGCTCGACCTGCTGCTGCGGGTCTTCCCGGCGCGCACCTGCTCGGCCGGCGTCTTCAAACGGGCCGGTCAGATCGGTCGCCCGTGCCTGCTCGGCTACATCGGCAAGTGTTCGGCTCCCTGCGTCGGTTCGGTCAGCGCCGAGGAACACCGAGCGATCGTCGACGACTTCTGCGACTTCATGGCCGGCCGCACGGACGCGTTCGTCAAACGGCTCGAGCGCGACATGCTCGACGCCTCCGAGCAGCTGGAGTTCGAGAAGGCCGCCCGGCTGCGCGACGACATCGCGGCGCTGCGCCGGGCGATGGAGAAGCAGACCGTCGTGCTCGGCGACGGCACCGACGCCGACGTCGTCGCCTTCGCCGAGGACCCGCTCGAGGCCGCGGTCCAGGTCTTCCACGTCCGTGACGGCCGCGTCCGCGGCCAGCGCGGCTGGGTGGTCGAGAAGGTCGAGGACCTGACGACCGGCGACCTGGTCCACCACTTCTGCACCCAGGTGTACGGCGACGAGCACGGCGAGGGCGACGTCCCCAAGGAGCTCCTCGTGCCGGCCCTGCCACCGGACGCCGCCGCCCTGGAGAACTGGCTCTCCGACCGCCGCGGCAGCCGCGTGAGCCTGCGCGTCCCCCAGCGCGGCGACAAACGCTCCCTGCTCGAGACGGTGGCGCGCAACGCGGGGGAGTCGCTGGCCCGCCACAAGCTGCGCCGCGCCGGCGACCTCACCACCCGCAGCAAGGCGCTGGACGAGATCGCCGAGGCGCTCGGCATGGACACCGCACCGCTGCGCATCGAATGCTTCGACGTCTCCCAGATCCAGGGCACCGACGTGGTCGCCAGCATGGTGGTCTTCGAGGACGGCCTGGCCCGCAAGAGCGAATACCGCCGCTTCGCCGTCCGCGGCAACCCGGACGGCAGCGGCACCGACGACCTCGCCGCGATGAGCGAGGTGATGCGGCGCCGGTTCGCCCGCTACCGCGCCCACTCCGCCGACGAGCCCGTCGAGTCCGAGCCGACCGCCGAGGAGCTGGCGTCCTCCGACCCGGGGCTGGGCGACGAGGCCGGGCTTTCCGCCTCCGCCGAGGCCGGGCTTTCCGCCTCCGCCGAGGCCGGGCTTTCCGCCTCCGCCGAGGCCGGGCTTTCCGCCTCCGCCGAGGCCGGGCTTCGCGCAGCCTCTTCCTCGGCCTTCGCTGGGGCCGACGGCTCCCTCGCCGCCGGGGGTGAGACCGCCTCGGTCGTGGATGAAGCGGACGGCGCCGGTGGACCGGCCACGAACGACCTGCCCGGCATCGACCCGCTGACCGGCCGCCCGCGCCGGTTCGCGTACCCGCCGCAGCTGGTCGTCGTCGACGGCGGGCAGCCGCAGGTCAACGCCGTCGCCGCGGTCCTGTCCGACCTCGGCATCACCGACGTGGCCCTGTGCGGGCTGGCGAAGCGCCTCGAGGAGGTGTGGCTGCCCGGCGAGGACTTCCCGGTCATCCTGCCCCGAACGTCGGAGGCGTTGTACCTGCTGCAGCGCGTCCGCGACGAGGCACACCGGTTCGCGATCACGTTCCACCGGCAGCGGCGTTCCAAGCGGATGACGGCGTCGGCGCTGGACAACATCCCCGGCCTGGGCGAGACGCGGCGCAAGGCGTTGCTGCGGCACTTCGGCTCCCTGAAACGCCTGGCGCAGGCGAGCCCGGAGGAGATCACCGAGGTGCCGGGGGTGGGACGGCGTACGGCCGAGGCGGTGCTCGCGGCGCTGGCCCCGGAGAAGGAGACGGCCGCCAAGGATCCGGGCGCGGGGCCGGGCGAGGGAAGCCCCGGGGCGGTGCCGCGCGGTGGCGCCGGCCGTACGAAAGCAGGGGCGAACCGGTCCCGCGTGGCCCGCCCCCGCGCGGCGGGGTCCGACGACGAGGCCGGCGACCGCCCAGCCGACGGCGTCGATCGCGCCGGCGAGCCCGACCCGTCGGCAGGAAGCCCGGGCGAGCCCGATCCGCTGGCAGGAGGCCCGGGCGAGCCCGACCCGCAGGCAGGCAGCCCAGGCGGCCTCGGAGGTGGTGCCGGCGGTCCCGGTCTGCCCGGAGGTGGTGTCGGCGGACGCGAGGTGCCCGGAGGTGACGTCGGCGACGCTTCGGTCCGCGAGGGCGATGGGGTCGTCGGCAGGACGGGATGAGCGCGACGCCGGGGTGAGATGGCGCGGACACGGCCGGTGACCAGGAGCAACCGGCGGAATAGGGGTGAGCGGTGTGACCGTTCCCTCTGGCGGGCGAAGGGGTGCGCCCGATCGGATTGATCGGTTACCGGACACGACGTCCGGCGGGATCCGGTGGGCGTGTCGGCCTAGGATGGCGTGTCCGCCCGGAGGGGGCGGAGCTGTGCGGTGCAGGAGGAGTGCGTGACCGAGTCGATGCCGGAGTTCGCTCCGGAGCCGTCGCCCGACGAGGCCCAGACCGACCTCGTGGTGGTGACCGGGGTGTCCGGTGGCGGCCGCAGCACGGTCGCCCGCGCCCTGGAGAACGTCGGCTTCTATGTCGTCGACAATCTGCCGCAGGCGCTGATGCTGGACATGGCCCAGCTCGCGTTCGAGGCCGGCGGCGCTGCCCGGCGTACGGCGATGGTGCTGGACGTACGCAGCAGGGCCTTCTCCACCGACCTCGCCGGGGCGGTCCGCGCCCTCAAGGACCGCGGCTTCTCGCCGCGCGTGGTCTTCGTCGACGCCGACGACGAGGTGCTCATCCGGCGCTTCGAGTCGGTGCGCCGCTCCCACCCGTTGCAGGGCGACGGGCGCCTCGCGGACGGGATCGCCGCCGAACGCAAGCTTCTCGAGGAGGCGCGCGAGCAGGCGGACGTGATCATCGACACCAGTCACCTCAACGTGAACCAGCTCCGCCGCCGCGTCGAGGAGCTCTTCGGCGGCGAGGACGCCCGCAAGCTGCGGATCACCGTCCTGTCCTTCGGCTTCAAGTACGGCCTGCCGCCCGACGCCGACTACGTGCTGGACGCCCGGTTCCTGCCGAACCCGTTCTGGGTGCCGGAGCTGCGTGAACACACGGGCCTCGAGGAGGACGTCAGCACGTACGTGCTCGGCCAGGAAGGCGCCAGCGACTTCGTCGGCACGTACGCCGAACTCATCTCGGCGACCGCGCCCGGCTTCGAACGCGAGGGTAAGCGCTACCTCACCGTGGCGGTGGGCTGCACGGGCGGCAAGCACCGCAGCGTGGCGATCGCCGAGGAGCTGACCGCCCGGCTGCGCGACATCCGGCTGTCCGCCCACTCCTCCCACCGCGACCTGGGGCGGGAGTGACGCCGGCCCAAGCGGGCCCGCCCGGCGAAGCGGGCCGGCGGGGAAGCGGCGCCGGCGGGCGGCGGGCGATCAAAGTGGTGGCGTTCGGCGGCGGGCACGGGCTGGCGGCCTCGCTGCGGGCGTTGCGGCGCTGCGAACCGGCGCTGAACCTCGACATCACCGCGGTCGTGACGGTCGGCGACAACGGCGGCTCCAGCGGACGGCTGCGCGCGGAACGGGACGCCCAGCTGCCGCCCGGCGACCTGCGGATGGCGCTGGCCGCGCTGGCCGACGACGACCCGGCCCACCAGGTGATGGTCCGGCTGATGCAGCACCGGTTCGCGCCGGTCGGCAACCCGGACCGGCGCGCAGTGGCCCATGCTCGCGACGAAGCGAGACCGGCCGGTGGCTCGGACGCAGAGGCCCCGCCCACGTCCAGCGGGGAGAGTGCCGACCGGCGGATCGCCGCGCTCGGTGGCAAGCACGATCCGCTCGCCGGTCACGCTGTCGGGAATCTTCTGCTGCTCGGGCTCATGGAGCTCATGGACGACCCGGTCGAGGCCCTGCGGCACGCCGGGACGATGGTCGGGGCGCAGGGCCGGGTGCTGCCCATGGCCTGTCATGCCGTCGGGATCGAGGCCGACGTGCGCGGGGGCGATCCGGGCCGGCCCGACGAGGTCGTCACCGTACGCGGGCAGCATGCCGTCGCCGTCGCCGGCGGGCATGTCGAGGCCGTACGGATCGTGCCCGCGTCGCCGCCCGCCTGCCCCGCCGCGCTGGACGCGATCCGCGAGGCCGACTGGCTGATCTTCGGCCCGGGGAGCTGGTACACGAGCGTGCTCCCGCACCTGCTGGTGCCCGAGCTGGCCGATGCCGTCGTCGCGAGCCCGGCGCGCCGGCTGGTGACGCTGAACCTGGCCGCCGACAACGAGACGCTGGGGCTTTCCGTGGCCGATCACCTGGCGGCCCTGCACTGGTATCTGCCGGAGCTGCGCATCGACACCGTGCTCGCCGACGCCAAGTGGGTGGGCGAGCCCGACCCGGTGCACCAGGCCGCGCGAGCGCTCGGTGCGCGCCTGGTGCTTGCCCCTTTGGCCGTTGCGGACGGCAGCCCCAGGCATGATCCTGAGTCGTTGGGCGCCGCGCTGGTGCCCGTCCTGGGCTCCGATCGTTAAGCAACTGGCATGACCATGGACCCACCGGGACCGCACCGGCCACGACAAGCAACCGCCGTGACCACGACCTAACTGAACAGCACGAACCGCGACAGGCGACCGGCGCGAGGGTCGGCGCCCGAGCACGGTGAGGCGCGCACGGCCCGGCGCGAGCTGCGGGCGGCACGGCCGGCTACCCGCGCTCTCCGCACGAGACGCGACCGCCGGCCACCGCGACTCGGCCACGGCCGCCGGCCCGGTGACGGGTCGATCGGCTACTCGGTCGCCGGCCCGGTGACGGGTCGACCGGCTACTCGGCCGCCGGCCCGGTGACGGGTCGATCGGCTACTCGGCCAGCGACCCGGTGACGGGTCGACCGGCCACCCGCTGGACAGCACGACAGAGCACAGACCGCGTGACAAAGCATGAGGTGACTTCGAGATGGCGATGACGGCAGCGGTCAAGGACGAGCTGAGCCGGGTCGACGTACCCAAGCCGTGCTGCCGCCGTGCGGAGATGGCCGCCCTGCTGCGCTTCGCCGGGGGCCTGCACATCGTCTCCGGCCGGGTGGTCGTCGAGGCCGAGCTGGACACCGGCGCGGTGGCGCGGCGGCTGCGCCGGGAGATCGCCGACGTGTACGGGTACCCCAGCGAGGTGCACGTGCTGGCCTCCGGGGGGCTGCGCAAGGGCAGCCACTACATCGTCCGCATCGTCAAGGACGGCGAGGCGCTCGCGCGGCAGACCGGCCTGCTCGACGTCCGTGGCCGTCCCGTACGCGGCCTGCCCCCGCACGTGGTCTCCGCGAACGTCTGCTGCGCCGTCGCCGCGTGGCGGGGAGCGTTCATGGCGCACGGCTCGCTCACCGAGCCGGGCCGGTCCAGCGCGCTGGAGATCACCTGCCCCGGGCCGGAGGCCGCGCTCGCGTTGCGCGGCGCCGCCCGGCGCATCGGCATCACCGCCAAGGAGCGGGAGGTGCGCGGCGTCGACCGGGTCGTGATCAAGGACGGGGACGCGATCGCCGCGCTGCTCACCCGCATCGGGGCGCACGCGAGCGTGCTCGCCTGGGAGGAGCGACGGGTACGCCGGGAGGTCCGCGCGACCGCCAACCGCCTCGCCAACTTCGACGACGCGAACCTGCGCCGGTCCGCCCGCGCGGCTGTGGCTGCCGCGGCCCGCGTGACCCGGGCCCTGGAGATCCTCGCGGACGAGGCGCCCAACCATCTCACCTCGGCGGGCCGGCTGCGCCTCGAGCACCGGCAGGCCAGCCTGGAGGAACTGGGCGCGCTCGCCGACCCGCCGCTGACCAAGGACGCGATCGCCGGCCGGATCCGGCGGCTGCTCGCCCTGGCCGACAAGCGCGCCCGTGACCTGGGCATCCCGGACACGGAGGCCGCGGTCACCCCGGAGATGATGGCCTGCTGATCCCGGCCTGACGCACGGCCCGGCAAGCCTGACGCACGGCCCGGCAAGCCTGACGCACGGCCCGGCAAGCCGGCCGGGCAGGCCGGCACGCCGACTGGCAGGCCGGCACGCCGACTGGCAGGCCGGCACGCCGACTGGCAGGCCGGCACGCCGGCCGGCGGTGCTAGTGCGACGCCGGCCGGTTCAGCAGGACCCGGCCCAGGATCAGCGTCCCCACCCCGGCGATCACGACGCTGAGCAACCCCACCCGCAGGCTGCTGTGGTCCGCGACCAGCCCCACCAGCGGCGGCGATGCCAGGAAGCCCACCCGCAGCACCCAGCTGACGATGGTCAGGCCCGCCCCCGGCGGGAGGCCGGGCAGCTCATCGGCGGTGTGCATCGCGGCCGGGACGAGGGTCGCCGTGCCCAGGCCGGCCAGTGCGAAGCCGGCGAGGGCCGTACCGACCGACGGGAAGGCCAGCGCGAAGCCCATGCCGGCCGCGGCCACGGCCCCGCCGGTGCGGGTGACCGTACGCTGGCCGAAGCGGTCCACCGCGCGGTCGCCGAGGAGGCGGCCCACCGTCATGGCGACCTGGAGGGCCACGAAGGCGAGACCTGCGGTCGCCGCGGGGGCGCTCAGGTCTTCGGTGAGGAACAGGGCGCCCCAGGAAGCGCCGGCGTCCTCGACCAGGGCACCGAACAACGCCAGGCCGCCGAGGGCCGCGAGCATCCACACCGCGGCCGAGGTGAAGGCGCGCCGGGTCGCCGGGGCGGGTTCGCGTTCGGTGTCGTCCGGGCCGGGCAGCAGGAAGCGGTACGCGAGCAGCGCCACCGTGCTGAACAGCACTCCGGCGACGACGAGGTGGATCACGAGCGGGATCCGCAAACCGGCCGCCGCCGAGCCCATGAGGCCGCCGAGGACCGCGCCGATGCTCCAGACGCCGTGGAACGAGTTGACGATGGAACGGCCGTACAGGCGCTGGACGCGCAGGCCGTGGGCGTTCTGCGCGACGTCGACGATCGCGTCGGCCGCTCCCGCGACGAACAGCACCGCGGCGAGGGCCCACCAGGAGGGTGCGACCGCGACGAGCAGGAAGCCGGCCGCGATCAGCGGGATGCCCCACGCGCCGGCGCGGGCGGAGCGGATCAGGCGGATGACCGCGCCGGCGAACAGGCCGCCGGTGAGGGCGCCCAGCGGTGCCGCCGCGAGCGCCGTGCCCAGCAGGGCGTTGCTGAGGCCGAGGGTTTCCTTCACCTCGGGGTAGCGCGGCACGAGGTTGGCGAACAGCGCCCCGTTGGTGAGGAAGACGGCGGCGACGGCGACGCGGGCCCGCCGGGCCTGGACGGCGGGCCCGGCGGGTGCGGTGGCGACCACGTCAGGAGAACCGGGCGACGGCGTCGTCGACCTGCTGCTCGGTGACCGGGAAGCCGGGGAAGCGGGACAGCCGCTGCAGCGGGATCGCACGCATCATCTGGCCGTTCTTCGGGTCGAACAGCATCGCCTGGAACATGCCGTCGCCGAGGCTCTCGCGCAGCCAGGGGCCGGCCGCGGGGTGGGCGAGCCACTCGTCCACGGTCGCCGACGGGGTCAGGGGAGCGGTCACGTCGTCCCCGGTCAGCTCGACGGTGGTCGCGAGGCGGATGTCCCGGGAGGAGGCGCCGACGCGGATGCCGAACGTGCCGCCCTCGACGGTCCAGCGGCGCAGCGCCGGGTGCCAGTAGGCGAAGGCGCGGTGCCCGAGCCGTACGGTGACCGGCTTGCTCTCCCCGGCTTCGAGGGCGACCTGAGCGAAACCGCGCAGCTCCTGCTCGGGCCGGAAGACGCTCGCCTCCGGGTCGGTCACGTACACCTGGACGGTCTCCTTGCCGGCCCGCGGGCCGGTGTTGGTCACCGTGAGTGAGACCTCGACGCTGTCGCCGTCGACGGCCACGGCGAGATTCTCGTACGCGAAAGAGGTGTACGAGAGCCCGTGGCCGAACGGGTACGCGACCGGCAGCCGGTGCGCGTCGTACCAGCGGTAGCCGATGAGCAGCCCTTCGCCGTACCGGACGTGGCCGTGCTCGCCGGGGAAGTTGCCGAGCGCCGGGTTGTCCTCGTAGCGCACCGGGATCGTCTCGGCGAGCTTGCCCGTGGGCGCGACTGTGCCGAGCAGCAGGTCCGCGGTGGCCGCGCCGCCCGCCTGGCCGAGCAGCCAGCCCTCGAGGATCGCCGGGGCGCGGTCCTGCCACGAGGCGACGGTGACGGCCGAGCCGTTGGACAGCACGACCACGACCCGCGGGTTCGCGTCCGCGACCGCGTGGAGCAGCTCGATCTGGTGGAGGGGCAGGTCCATGTGGTCGCGGTCGTAGCCCTCCGACTCGTACGCCGGCGGCAGGCCCAGGAACAGCACGACGACCTCGGCGCTCGCGGCGGCGGTCACGGCCTCCTCGACGAGGGCCGGGTCGGCTGTCTCGGACTCGATGACGAAGCCGGGGGCGAACACGACCTCGCGCCGGCCGTCGAGCGCCGCGGTGAGCGCCTCGAGCGCGGTGTCCACCCGGGTGGGGTCGACCTGCGAGGAACCGGCGCCCTGGAAACGCGGCGTACGGGCGAACTCGCCGATCACCGCGACCGTGCCACCGGTGGCCGCCAGCGGCAGGATGTCGTCGTTCTTCAGCAGCACCGCGCTGGCGGCGGCCGCCTCGCGGGCCAGCGCGTGATGGGCGTCCGCGTCGAAGGTCTGCCCCGGCGCGAGCGCGGGCAGGGCGCGGTTGAGCAGCTCCAGGACCCGGGTGACGGCGAGGTCGACGTCCTTCTCGCTGAGCGTGCCGGCGCGTACGGCGTCGAGGATCACCTTCGTGCCGGCGCCGCCCGACGAGGGCATCTCCAGGTCGAGGCCCGCGGCGACAGCGGCGTCACGGCGGTTCACGGCGCCCCAGTCGGACACGACCAGGCCCTCGAAGCCCCATTCGTCGCGCAGGACCTCGGTGAGCAGCCAGCGGTCCTCGCTGGCGTACGTGCCGTTGATCCGGTTGTACGAGCACATGACGGTCCACGGCTGCGCCCCGGTCACCACCCGCTCGAAGGCGGGCAGGTAGATCTCGCGCAGCGTCCGCTCGTCGACGTCGGCGGAGACCGTCATGCGGGCGGTCTCCTGGTTGTTCGCGGCGAAGTGCTTGAGGGACGTGCCGATGCCCTGGCTCTGCACGCCGGCGACCATCGCGGTGCCCAGCTCGCCGGCCAGCAGCGGGTCCTCGGAGAAGTACTCGAAGTTGCGCCCGCACAGCGGCGAGCGCTTCATGTTGATACCCGGCCCGAGCAGCACGGCGACCTCCTCGGCGCGGCACTCGCGGCCGAGCGCCTCCCCGATGCGGGTGAGCAGGCCGGTGTCCCAGGTCGAGGCGAGGCCGGCGGCCGGCGGGAAGCAGGTCGCGGGCACGCTCTCGTTGAGCCCGACGTGGTCGGAGTCGCCCGCCTGCTTGCGCAGGCCGTGCGGGCCGTCGGTGACCATCACGGAGGGGATGCCCAGCCGCTCGACGGCCTGGGTACGCCAGAAGTCGGCGCCGTCGAGCAGCGCGGCTTTCTCGTCCAGGGTGAGGCAGCCTTCAGTCCCCTTGTGGGCGGTGGCGGGGTGGTTGGACGGAGCGCTGAGCAGGGCGGGGATGTCCAGGGGCGGCGTGGCGTCGGCGGTCATGACCGAAGCGTAACAATGAAAACCTCCATGCGGAAGTTTTCGTTCGCCTACGATGACGCGATGGCGGACGCCCCGGAGACCACCCTCGAGCCCAACCGGCGCGGCGCGTACGAGAAGGGCGTACGGCGCCGGCGCGAGATCCTGGACCGGGCCATCGAGGTCTTCGCCGAGCGCGGGGCGCAGGGCACGTCGCTGCGCGCGATCGGCGAGGCGATCGGGGTGTCGCACGCGGCGCTCAAGCACTACTTCGCCTCCCGCGAGGAGCTGCTCATCGAGGTGTACCGGGCGGCCGAGGAGCGGTCGATCATCGAGGACCCGGCGCCCGAGAGCTCGTCCGTGGTCGGGCTGATGACGCACGCGGCGCGACGCAACCACGGCGTGCCGGGGCTGGTGCAGCTGTACTCCACGCTCGTGGCGAGCGCCCTCGAGAACGGTCACGACGAGGCCCGGACGTTCTTCTCGGCCCGCTTCGAGGGGCTGCGCCGCATCCTGGCCGCCCGGGTGCGCGAGGAGCAGGAGGCCGGCCGGATCCGGCCGGATCTGGCCCCGGAGGCGGTGGCGGCGCTGATCATCGCCGCCTCGGACGGCCTGCAGACCCAGTGGCTGCTCGATCCGGCGGTGGACATCGAGAAGTCGTTGTCGCTGCTGGAGGGCCTGCTGGAGCGGCCACGCGGCTGACCGGCGAGTGACCCGCGGGCGAGCCCGGAAGGGGCCAACGGCCCGGACCGCGACGGGCCTTCCGGTGGGGGCGCTCGGGCCTTCGTGCTTTTGTCGCGCACGGTGCGCGTACCGAAGAATGAAGATCGTCAAAACGACCTGAGGTAACGATCAGGTCGCGCCCCGGCGGCACGGGCGGTCACCTTCTCGGATAGGGTCTTGGGTGACGGCGACGGTGCCGGGCAGCACGGCCGGACGCGCCGGGGACGCCGCCTACCAGCGCGGCGGTTCCCTGACAGCGCGACGGCCCAGTCACAGCCGGCCCCGAGAACTGGTCGGCACGAATACCTCCGCCGGTCGCAGAATCCGGCGGACCGAAACGAGGAGATCGACCTGTGACCATCCGGGTTGGCATCAACGGCTTCGGCCGTATCGGCCGCAACTTCTTCCGGGCGGTGGCCGCCTCCGGTGCGGACATCGAGATCGTGGGCGTGAACGACCTCACCGACAACGCCACGCTCGCGCACCTGCTGAAGTACGACAGCATCCTCGGCCGCCTGCCGCACGAGGTGAAGGCCACCGCGGACGAGATCACCGTGGCCGGCAAGACCTTCAAGGCGTTCGCCGAGCGCGACCCGCAGAACCTGCCGTGGGGCGACCTGGGCGCCGACGTCGTCATCGAGTCGACCGGCTTCTTCACCGACGCCACCAAGGCGAAGGCGCACGTCGACAAGGGCGCGAAGAAGGTCATCATCTCGGCGCCGGCCAAGAACGAGGACATCACGATCGTGATGGGCGTCAACGACAACCTCTACGACGCCGCGCAGCACACGATCATCTCGAACGCGTCCTGCACCACCAACTGCCTCGCGCCGATGGCGAAGGTGCTCAACGACACGGTCGGCATCGAGCGTGGCCTGATGACCACGATCCACGCCTACACGCAGGACCAGAACCTGCAGGACGGCCCGCACAAGGACCTGCGTCGTGCCCGCGCCGCCGCCCTCAACATGGTGCCGACCTCGACCGGTGCCGCCAAGGCCGTCAGCCTGGTGCTGCCGGAGCTCAAGGGCAAGCTGGACGGCTTCGCGATGCGCGTGCCGATCCCGACCGGCTCGGCGACCGACCTGACCTTCCAGGCCGGCAAGGACACCTCGGTGGACGAGATCAACGGCGCCATCAAGGCCGCCGCGGACGGCCCGCTCAAGGGCTTCCTGACCTACACCGAGGACCCGATCGTGTCGACCGACATCGTCACCGACCCGGCCTCCTGCATCTTCGACGCCGGCCTCACCCGGGTCATGGGCAACCAGGTCAAGGTCGTCGGCTGGTACGACAACGAGTGGGGCTACTCGAACCGCCTCGTCGACCTGGTCAAGCTGGTCGGCTGAGTTCCGTGAAGACTCTCGACGACCTGCTCGGCGAGGGTGTCTCGGGTCGGCGCGTGCTCGTGCGCGCCGACCTGAACGTCCCGTTCGACAAGAAGGACCCCACGGTCATCAGCGACGACGGCCGCATCCGCGCGGTGCTGCCGACGCTGATCGCCCTGCGCGACGCGGGCGCGCGCGTGATCGTGTGCTCGCACCTGGGCCGCCCCAAGGGCGCGCCCGACCCCAAGTTCACGCTCGCGCCGGTCGCCACGCGCCTCGGCGAGCTGCTGGGCAACCCGGTGGTCTTCGCCCAGGACACCATCGGTGACTCCGCCTCCGCCTCGGTGGACGCGCTGCAGGACGGCCAGGTGCTCCTCCTGGAGAACCTGCGCTTCAACGAGGGTGAGACGTCGAAGGACGACGCCGTGCGCGGCGGGTTCGCGGACAAGCTCGCCGCGTTCGCCGAGTACTACGTCGACGACGCGTTCGGCGCGGTGCACCGCAAGCACGCCTCGGTGTACGACGTCCCGGCCCGGCTGCCGCACTACGCCGGCGGCCTGGTGCTGCGCGAGGTCGAGGTGCTCAAGCGGGTCACCGAGTCGCCGGAGCAGCCGTACGTGGTGGTGCTCGGTGGCTCGAAGGTCTCGGACAAGCTCGCCGTCATCCAGGCGCTGCTGCCGAAGGTCGACAAGCTGCTCGTGGGCGGCGGCATGTGCTTCACCTTCCTCAAGGCCCAGGGCCACGAGGTGGGTAAGTCGCTGCTCGAGTCGGAGATGATCTCCACCTGCGCCGATCTGCTGTCGCAGGCCGAGGGCCGGATCGTGCTTCCCGTCGACGTCGTGGCGGCTTCCGAGTTCTCGGCCGACGCCGCGCATGACGTGGTGGATGTTTCGGACATTCCGGCCGATCGGCTGGGTCTGGACATCGGCCCGCAGTCCGTGGCGCTGTTCTCCGAGGCGATCTCGTCGGCGAAGACGGTGTTCTGGAACGGGCCGATGGGCGTCTTCGAGCTCGCGCCGTTCGCGGCCGGCACCCGGGGCGTGGCCGAGGCGATCACCAAGATCGACGGCTTCTCCGTGGTCGGCGGCGGCGACTCGGCCGCGGCCGTGCGCACGCTCGGCATCGACGAGTCCGGCTTCGGCCACATCTCGACCGGTGGCGGCGCGTCGCTGGAGTACCTCGAGGGCAAGACCCTCCCGGGCCTTTCCGCACTGGAGAGCTGAGCCATGGCTGACGTCACCCGCCGGCCCATCATGGCCGGCAACTGGAAGATGAACCTCAACCACCTCGAGGCCATCCTCCTTGTGCAGAAGCTGGCCGCCAGCCTCACCGAGCAGCAGCTCACCGACGTCGAGGCGGTCGTGCTGCCGCCGTACACCGACCTGCGCAGCGTGCAGACGGCGATCGACGGCGACAAGGTGCAGATCAAGTACGGCGCCCAGGACCTGTCTCAGCACAAGGGCGGCGCGTACACCGGGGAGATCTCCGGCGCGATGCTCGCCAAGCTGGGCTGCTCGTACGTGGTGGTCGGGCACTCCGAGCGCCGCGAGTACCACCACGAGGACGACGCGCTGGTCAACGCCAAGGTGAAGGCGGCGCTGGCCAACGAGCTCACGCCGATCCTGTGCGTGGGCGAGGGGCTCGAGATCCGCGAGGCCGCCGGTCACGTCGCGCACTGCTGCACGCAGCTGGACGCGGCCCTCGACGGGCTCAAGGCCGAGCAGGTCAAGAGCATCGTCATCGCGTACGAGCCGGTCTGGGCGATCGGCACCGGCAAGACCGCGACCCCCGACGACGCGCAGGAGGTGTGCGGCGCCATCCGGGCGCGGCTCGCCGAGAAGTACGGCGCCGAGACGGCCGACGCGGTGCGCATCCAGTACGGCGGCTCCGTGAAGGCGGCGAACATCGCCGCGATCATGGCGCAGCCGGACGTCGACGGCGCGCTGATCGGCGGCGCGAGCCTGGACGCCGAGGAGTTCGCCTCGATCGTCCGGTTCCGCGAGCACGTCCAGCGCTGATCGTTCGTCGCGGAACCGGCGGCCCCGCGGGTTGCCGGTTCCGCGCTTCGGCTTCATGCCGGGCCGCCCCTGGGGCGGCCCGTTCTTCGCGGGACCGCTATTGTGGGTTCGCGCTGCCGTGCCCTTCGAGAGGACTGACCCCACCATGCCGATCGCGTTCGCCTACACGTTGATCGTGTTGCTGGTCATCACCAGCATCCTGCTGACGCTGCTGATCCTGCTGCACCGCGGCAAGGGCGGCGGCATGTCCAGCATGTTCGGCGGCGGCGTCACCTCCAGCCTGGCCGGTTCGTCGGTGGCGGAGAAGAACCTCGACCGCTACACCGTCCTCGTCGGCATCGTGTGGTTCGCCTGTATCGTCGGCCTCGGCCTCTGGCTGAAGCTGCAGCAGGCAGGCTGAAACACACTGTTAACGACCGGTTCCTTACCGTTCGCCGGTCCCGAGCCTTCAGTCCGTTTGAGGGTGGCGGGTGGGTGGTTGGACCGGGCTTTCCTCCGGCGCCTCAGGAGTCGTAAACTCTGCCGCGCGGTCCGGTCCGTCCGGGTCGCGCGGTTCTTTTTACCGCTCCTTCCGCCGTTTCTCCCCGGCGAAGAAACGCCTCTGAAAGACAGGAGTGACATCCGTGTCCAGTGGCAGCGCGATCCGCGGCAGCCGCGTCGGGTCCAGCCCGATGCGCCCCGACGAGCGCAGCGAACCCGCCCCGCGACGGGAGGTGACGTACTGGTGCGCGGCCGGCCACGAGGTCGACGTCCGCTTCGCCGCCGACGTCACCCCGCCGGAGACCTGGGACTGCGTCCGCTGCGGCCAGCCCGCCGGCCTCGACCGCGGCAACCCGCCCGGCCGGTTGCGCGTCGAGCCGTACAAGTCCCACCTGGCGTACGTGAAAGAGCGCCGCTCCGACGCCGACGGCGCGGCCATCCTGGCGGAGGCGCTCGCGAAGGTGCGGCAGCGACGGGGCGAGTAACGGTTCGCCCGCGCGTGGGCCGGGCTTCGCGCCCGGCCCGCCGCTTGGGGCTCGGCTCGCCGCTTGGGGCTCGGCCCGCCGCTTGGGGCTCGGCCCGCCGCTTGGGGCTCGGCCCGCTGCTTCGGGCTCGGGTCGTGTCCTGCCCCTTGGGCCGCCCGTCCGCGACGCCGCCACCCTCTTCAGCGGGCTCGGGCCGTGCCCGGGCCGCGGGCTCGGGCCGTGCCCGGGCCGCGCTCCGCGGGCGAAGAGCTACAGCGGGCTCGTGTCGCGGCCCAGGAACGTCACCGAGGTCGCCCCCGGCACCGAGAGCTCGACGAAGCCCAGGCGGTCGTAGAAGGCCCGCGCCGACGTGTTCGTCGGCACCATGCCCAGGTGCACCCGGGGCACGCCGGCCGCGCGCAGCCCGGCCAGGAACGCGCCGATCAGGCCGCGGCCCCAGCCCTTGCCCTGCCAGTCCGGCAGCAGGTCGATGTGCAGGTGTGCGGGATACTCCGCGAGCTCCGGCGAGACCATGCGTTCCGGGTGATAGTGCAGTGCGAGCATGCGGTCGTCCGGCGTGACCGGCGGGTCCTGCGGCAGCGGGTAGCGGTCGGCCGTCGCCGGGAGCCACTCCTCGCGGTAGCGCTGGGCGAAACGGGCCGTGTCGGCGGTGCCCAGCACGTAGCCGACCGCTGTGCCCGTGCCGTCGTCCAGGACGTGTGCGTGCTCCGGCTCGAGGATCACGTACGGCGCGGCGAAGATGTCGCCCATGAGCCGGTCGGAGGAGTACTGCCCCCGGGCGTCACCGCCGGCGTCCGCCGTACGCACGCAGATGTCGTAGACGGTGTCGAGGTCCTCGGGACGGTACGCGCGGATCGCAGGCTGCACGCCGCCAGTCTAGGCGGCGGCGATCTGTGACCGGCGTCACTGCATACCCGCCAACCTTTCGCCGCGCCAAGCGTCCCTCCCTGCGAGAGCACGTCACCGAGCCGCAGGAGGACCATCCGATGCGCCTGAGCGCCCGCGCCGCCGTCAGCACCGCCGCCGTCACCGCAGCCCTCACGCTGGGCGGGACGTACGCCGCGAACGCGTTCGCCGACTCCGGCCCGCGGCCCGCTCCCGTGCCGGCCTCCTCCCCGGCGCGGCCGTCCCCGGTGCCGTCGGCAAGCGCGCCCCGGCCGGTGCCGTCTGCGAGCGTGCCGTCCCCGGTGCCGTCGGGGAGCGTGCCGTCCCCGGTGCCGTCGGCGAGCGTGCCGGGCCCGACGCCCTCGGCGGGCACGCCGGGCCCGACGCCCTCGGCAAGCGAGCCCCGGCCGGCGCCGTCCGCGAGCATCCCGCGTCCGGCACCCTCAGCGAGCGAGCCGCGGCCCGCGCCGTCACCCTCCCGGGCTCTCCCGCACGCCGGCCCCGCCGGGGTACCGTCACGCACCCGGACCGCCCACTGACCGCAGGGCCCGCCATGATTCTCGCCATCCCGTTGCCGTCGCTGCTGCTGCGCCGGCTGCGCTCGACCGTGTCCACGCTCGCCCAGTCCGGGCCGGCGGTTTCGAGAGACCGCACGGCTCACCGAGGCCCGGGGACGCCCGCCGGGCTGCCGGTGATCAACGAGCTGTACCACGCGCGGCGGCTCGGGCTGGTACGTCTGGCGCTGCTCATGGTCGACGACCTGGCGACGGCCGAGGACATCGTGCAGGACGTCTTCGCCGCCCTGTACCGGCGGCACGGGGCTGACCTGCGTACCGTCGCCGATCCGGACGCTTATCTGACCTCCGGCGTGATGAACGCCGCCCGTTCCGCGCTCAGGCGCCGCCGGACCGCGCGGGCCTACGTGCCGCCGCCGGCCGGCACGGCGCCGGCGGCCGAGGACCAGATGCTGCTGGCCGACGGCGACCGCGAGGTGCTGGGGGCGCTGCGCGAGCTGACCGTACGGCAACGCCAGGTTCTCGTGCTGCGCTACTGGTCGGAGCTGTCGGAGCAGGAGATCGCCGACGTCCTGCACGTGTCCCGTGGCACGGTCAAGTCGACCGCCAGCCGCGCCCTCACCATCCTCCGTGGCCTCCTGGGAGAACGCCGATGACGAACCTCGAAGCCCGGTTGCGCGCGGCCCTGTCGGCGCGGGCGCTGTCGGTCACGGCCGATGACCTGCAGCCGGCCGTGCCGCCGACTGCGACGACCGTACGGCCGCCGCGACGACTGGCCTGGCCCTGGATCGGGCTGCTGGCGGGCGGGGCGACGCTGGCGCTGATCGCCGGTGTCGTGGCGGTGCGGACGCCGGGGGAGGACGGGACGGCGCCGGCACCGAATCCGCCGGCTGCGACCGTACCGTCGCAGCCTGCCTCTCCCGCGCCGTCACAGCCCCCGTCGCCCTCGCCGTCGCAGCCCGGCACTCCCTTGCCGTCGCGGTCGACGGAGGTCTCGCCCGAACCGGCCCTCGGGAGTGACGGGTTGCCGAAGGGAATGCCGGAGACGTCGAAGGGTTCGGCGCGGCCGAGGCCGCCGGTGCGGGTCAGCCCGGGACTTCGCACCGAGCCGTCCTCGGCTCCGAGCCCGCCGCCTTCGTTCGGCTGATCCGGTCGGCTTGAGGGCTTCGGTAGGGGCGTGATCACGCCGCTACCGAGCCGTTCCGGGCGACTTGAGGGTTCCGGTGGGCTGAACCGAACGGCAACCGGGGCGCGCCCGTTCTGCGCTCCCGCGGTTCGCGGGGTGGGCGAATGGATGG